>JAHIWM010000208.1 GCA_018815765.1 Gammaproteobacteria bacterium
CCGGCCCCGGCGAAATATTCAGCAATAAGCCAGAAATAATAAACAACATCAGATTTTCGATACCAAACACAAGCAACTCCTTAATGAAACCCGCATCTTCAATTCAGCACTTTATGCAGCAGGAGTACAGCAGACAAGAGCACCTGAACAAAAGAAAACAAAGCAAGGTTTGTCCCTTGTTGCAGTTGTTGCCGACCCCTCGCTTGCGGTATGCTAGCGGCAATTTTTCCCGCCGGTTTCATCGGTCTGGTTTTGACTTCACGTTGGAAGGTTTTTAATGCACGAACAATATAATCCGCAGTTGATTGAACAGCAGCTGCAAAAGGAATGGGAACAGACAAACGCCTTTAAAGTAGTAGAAGATGCTTCGAAAGAAAAATACTACTGCCTCTCCATGTTCCCGTACCCAAGTGGCCGTTTACATATGGGCCACGTGCGTAACTACACCATAGGTGATGTGATCAGCCGCTTCCAGCGTATGCAGGGCAAAAACGTGATGCAACCAATGGGTTGGGATGCTTTTGGTTTACCAGCTGAAAACGCTGCTATAGCCAATAAAACAGCACCAGCCAAATGGACTTACGCCAATATCGACTATATGAAAGGCCAGCTGAAACGCTTAGGTTTTGGTTACGACTGGGACCGCGAAGTGCTACCTGTAAGCCTGAATACTACAAGTGGGAACAATGGTTTTTCACCAAGCTGTTTGAAAAAGGCTTAGTCTTCAAAAAAATGGCAACGGTGAACTGGGATCCTGTGGATCAATGCGTTTTAGCCAATGAGCAAGTGATTGACGGTCGCGGCTGGCGTTCAGGTGCCCTAGTAGAGCAGCGCGAACTGGCGCAGTGGTTTATTAAAATCACAGATTACGCTGAAGAGTTGTTACAAGACTTAGACCAGTTAGACGACTGGCCTGAGCAAGTAAAAACCATGCAGAAAAACTGGATCGGCCGCTCAGAAGGCGTGGAGATCGAGTTTAAAGTGGCAGATTCAGATCAGACGATGTCGGTCTACACTACCCGCCCTGATACTTTATACGGCGTCACTTACGTAGCCGTTGCTGCTCAGCATCCATTAGCCCAGCAAGCTGCCGTAAGTAATCCTGAATTACAAGCTTTTATTGACGACTGCAAAGGCGGCAAAATGGCCGAAGCCGATATGGCGACCATGGAGAAAAAAGGCGCGCCAACAGGTTTATTTGCTATTCACCCATTAACAGGTGAACAAGTACCGGTGTGGGTAGCGAACTTTGTTTTGATGCATTACGGCTCAGGCGCTGTGATGGCCGTGCCTGGTCACGATCAGCGCGACTATGAATTTGCAACTAAATACGGTCTGGCGATTAAACAAGTAGTTCAGCCAGAAGCTGGCAGTGCTGCAGTGTGCGATTTAACCAGTGCTGCCTTTACTGAAAAAGGTGTGCTGGTTAACTCTGCCGAATTTAACGGTTTAGACTTCGCAGCTGCTTTTAAAGCCATTGCCGACAAGTTAACGGCCATGGGCATTGGTCAGGTCAAAGTGAATTACCGTTTACGTGACTGGGGTGTATCCCGTCAACGTTATTGGGGCTCACCTATTCCTATGCTAACTCTGGAAGATGGCACTCAGGTTCCAGTACCAGAAGATATGCTGCCGGTACGTTTACCTGAAGATGTGGTGATGAATGGCGTAACCTCGCCTATCAAAGCCGATCCAGAGTGGGCAAAAACCACTTACAACGGCCAGGCCGCTTTCCATGAAACCGATACCTTCGACACCTTTATGGAATCGAGCTGGTACTATGCCCGTTACTGCAGCCCGGATCATGACAAAGCCATGCTGGACCCGGCCAAAGCTAATTACTGGCTGCCGGTTGATCAGTACATTGGTGGTATTGAACACGCTATTCTGCATTTACTGTATGCCCGTTTCTTCCACAAACTGTTACGTGATGTAGGTTTAGTCCAGTGCGACGAGCCATTTAAGCGTTTATTGTGTCAAGGCATGGTATTGGCTGAAACCTTCTACCGTGAAACTGAAAACGGCGGTAAAGAGTGGTTCTCCCCTGCGGATGTGGCGACAGAGCGTGACGAAAAAGGCCGCATTACAGCATCTGTTTTAAAAGCAGATGGCAAGCCAGTGTTGTCCGCTGGCATGAGCAAAATGTCCAAATCGAAAAACAACGGCATTGACCCGCAATTGGTTATTGACCAATACGGCGCTGATACAGTGCGTTTGTTTATGATGTTTACTGCACCACCAGAACAAACTCTGGAATGGCAGGATTCAGCGGTAGAAGGCGCAAACCGTTTCTTACGCCGGATCTGGACTTTAGCTGCTGAACATAAAGACTTATTCACTACAGCTGTAACAGCTGTTGAATTAAATTCTGATCAAAAAGCTTTGCGCCGCGATATTCATAAAACCATCGCCAAGGTATCAGACGATATAGGTCGTCGTAATGTATTCAACACTGCTATTGCTGCCATTATGGAGCTGGCGAACAAGGTGCAAAAAGCCCCTGTGGATACAGACGCTGACAAACAAGTGAAACGTGAAGGTATTCAGACCTTAATTCAGTTGCTGAACCCAATCACTCCTCACTTGTCGCAGTACCTGTGGAAAGAGTTAGGTTTTACTACATCACTGGAACAAAGCCCATGGCCAGTCGCTGATGCAGCTGCTATGGTGGAAGATGAAAAATTAGTGGTGGTACAAATTAACGGTAAAGTCCGGGCTAAAGTGACAGTGGCAGCTGATGCAACTGAAGCACAAGTGCTGGAACTTGCCCATGCTGAAGAAAACGTGCAGCGTTTCCTTGAAGGCGTCACTATCCGTAAAGTGATTTATGTTCCGGGTAAACTGCTGAGTCTGGCCGTAGGATAAAATGAAAAAACACTCCGTATGGACAGGGCTGCTGCTTGCAAGCAGCCTGCTTCTGACCAGTTGCGGCTTCCACTTACGTGGCAGCCTGCCGCTGGAGCGTTATCCGGCTATTTTTGTTGATGCAAAAAAGCATTCTGAACTGGCCAGCTTGTTATCGCAGCAACTCACCAGCAATGAAGTGAAATTGCTGACCGAGCTGGATCCGAAAGCACCAGCTTTGATGCTGCAGCAAGATAGTCTGGAACGCCGGACCTTATCTTTATTCCCCAATGGTCAGGTCGCAGAATACGAACTGATCTATAGAGTGAAGTACCAGTTACTGCTGCCGGATCAGGAGATCCAGGAGTTTCAGTTTGAACTGACCCGCGACTATCAGGACGATCCTAACCTGGCACTTGCCAAAGCGAAGGAGCTTGATCTGTTGCTGCAGGAGTTACGTTCTCAAGCTGCCAGCCGTATTATCCGTCAGTTAAACCGGATCAACTAATGCTGAAACTGTATAGCAATCAGCTTGCTGCACAGTTACAAAAAAGCCTGGCACCTGTGTATCTGGTGTTTGGTGAAGAGCCGCTGCAAAAGCAGGAAAGCATTGATTTAATTCGTGCTGCCGCAAAAAAACAGGGCTTTGATGAACGACAAAGTTACAGCTGGGACAACAGTTTCAGCTGGAACGATTTTCTGATGGAACTGAATAATTTATCTTTGTTTTCACCCCGTCGTGTTTTTGAGCTGGAACTGCCGGCTAAATTACCCACAGGCGCAGCCGACTTATTAAAACAACTGCCTTCTTTATTGCACCCGGATTTAATTCTGGTGTTACACGCAGCCAAAAATGCCAACGATTACGCAAAATCCGCCTGGTTTAAAACACTAGCGGAACAAGCTGTGCAGGTGCAGTTTTATCCGCTGGACGATCAGCAGTTTCAGCGCTGGTTACAGCAACGCGCCTCTGCACTCAAACTGCATTTAACCCCAGATGCCATTACCTTAATGCAGCATCATTGTGCCGGTAATTTATTAGCTGCAGCACAAGAGCTGGAAAAACTGGGGTTAAGTCTGGTCAGTGGTTCTGTCGATGCTGAACTTTTGGAACAGCATTTAGCCGACCAATCGCACTTTTCAGTGTTTCAGTTGGTAGATGCTTTGCTGTCAGGTCAGGGCAACGAAGCCTTGCACCGGCTTGACCGTTTATTGCAACAGGACACAGAGCCTGTGATTATTGCCTGGCAATTGCAAAAAGAAGTCACCACTTTGATGCAAATGCATTTGGCACAACAGCAAGGTAAACCGTTGGCTGATTTCTTCAAAAAAAATGCAATTTGGCCTAAACGCCAGCCTATGTATCAGACGGCAGTATCACGTTTACCTGCTAAATGGCTGGGGTATGTACAACAAGAATTGGCCGCTTTTGATCGCGCTTTTAAATCCGGCGCTTTAAGCAGCCCTGAACTGGCCTTGGCGCATTTAGTCAGTTTATTGGTCAGCCCGATTTCCAAAGTATTTTCATTGCAGCAGCGTTATGCCGACTTCACGCCCTGATCGCGCTTTTGCCGTGTTTGGCGGCACTTTTGACCCTATCCATCTGGCGCATCTAGCCTGCGCTCAATACGTATTAAAACACTGCGCCGTAAGTGAAGTGCAACTGATGCCCTGCCACCTGCCAGCTCACCGCGCC
>JAHIWM010000002.1 GCA_018815765.1 Gammaproteobacteria bacterium
GATGAAAACGGCAAAATGAATCTGAATGTGCAACAAGCTGGTGGTGCTTTGTTGGTGGTATCACAATTTACTTTAGCGGCTGATACCAATTCGGGCTTAAGACCCAGTTTTTCTACCGCCGCTCATCCTGATAACGCATTGAAGTTGTATCAGGATTTTGTTACTTACTGCAGAAATCTTGGTATTGAGGTCGCTACAGGGCAGTTTGGTGCTGATATGCAGGTGGCGTTGGTCAATAATGGCCCTGTTACTTTTCTGCTTGAGAGCTAATTTCATAAATCAGATTCAGATGGTTATCAATGTGGTGGCATTGATAACAGCGTTCTGTCAATAAAGCCTCCAGTTCCTGCTGATATTCAGGTTGTGACAAATTGATCCAAATGGTGCCAGTCTGCTCTAAGGTTTTTTGCATGCTCTGCTGCCAGCCGTCAAAAAGCGGATAAATATCCCAAAGTATAAAAGGCCATTGTTGTTGATTGTTTTGCAGAAAATCCTGCGCGGATAATGCCAGTACTTCTTCTTTTCCCTTCAGACAAAAAAAACGCTGATAGGCGTCGATCACCGCCTGATTTAATTCAACAGTCACAAGTTGAGATTTAGGCAAAATCGTCGTGATAAACCTATTGATATCACCGCCCCCTAAACCCAATTGCAAAACTGATTCAGGTTTAAGTTGTTGTAATGATCGCAAAATGGGCTCCAGATGCGCTGAAAGCGTCGCAGTTGGTGCTAACTGGTTCATCTTACTTTGCATGATGCCGTCCAGATAAAGGCATAAAAAAGCACCTTCTTCCGTTATCTCCAACCGGGGCGGACCCGATTGAAACCAGACTAACTGTTGTATAGCACTTGGTTTTTGTTCCACAATACCCTCAAATCAACGGACTACAGGACGACAACGTGAACTGGCAGCTTAGCGCCCCACACACTGAAGCTCAATGGTTAGCTTATTATCAATTACGCTGGCAGGTGCTGCGGGCTCCCTGGGATCAACCTAAAGGTTCTGAGCAGGACGAGTCAGAAACCGTATCCTTTCATCGTATGGTCTGTACAGAAGATGGTGAAGTAGTCGCAGTTGGACGTTTGCATAAAGTGGATGAGCAGACAGCCCAAGTGCGTTATATGGCTGTGTCGGATCAGTGGCAGGGTCATGGTTTAGGCGCTATGGTATTGCAGCAATTGGAACAGGTGGCATTGGAGCAGGGCATGCAACGCATCATTCTCAATGCCCGTGATACGGCTTCTGGTTTTTACCAAAAAGCGGGCTATCAGTATCTGGAACCTGCCAATGCCTTATTTGGTATAGCTCATCATCGTTATGTCAAAACCTTAGCTTTTTCTGCAGCAACTGAGCTGCTGCAGCAATGGGGGCCGGAGTTACAACAAACTTTCTGGCAAAAAATTCCACTCTCCTGTTATATGCAATTAAAAGTGCAGTCAGTGGACAAGCAACAGCTAATTTGTGCTGCACCTTTAGAGCCGAATATTAATTTGCATCAGACCATGTTTGCCGGCAGCATTTATACACTGGCTACCCTAACAGGCTGGGGCATGGTCTGGTTACTGCTCAAAGATCAACAACTGGATGGCGATATTGTATTGGCAGATGGCCATATCCGTTATCTGAAGCCTGTAACAGGCCGTGCTGAAGGCCGCTGCTGGCGACATCAAAGTAAACCTGATTTTTCTGCATTGACTCAACAACGTAAAGCTAAACTGGATATCAAGGTCGGTATTTTTTGTGATGATATACAAGTTGCTGTTTTTGAAGGCCGCTTTGCTGTATTACCAAAAAAACAACACTAGGGGCGAGAACGCGTAGCCAACAAAGCTGCAGCTTTAAATTCGCTAAAGTCATATTTAACCAAAGTCATTGTAGAGGCGACCTTTATGGTCGCCCGTGTCGCAGTCACTTTTTGATGTGACCGGGGCGAGAACGCGTAGCCTACAAAGCTGCAGCTTTAAATTCGCTAAAGTCAGATTTAACCAAAGTAGTTGAAGTTGCGGCGAGGCGGCAAGTGGGTGAGACCCCGGGAGCATAGCTGTCTATGTGACCGGGGCGAGAACGCGTAGCCAACAAAGCTGCAGCTTTAAATACGAAGGTTAAACAGATATAAAGCAATTATAAGGGTTCATTCAGGTAAAAGCTGTCAGCAAATTTGATACTACAACTATCAAATCCGTCTGGAGTACCTGTCATGAATAACAAATGGTTGATCAGCTCTTGTGTTGCTACAGCTGCCGGGATAATTGCAGGCGCAACCTATCTGTTATTTTCTGAGTATTCAGTTTTATCTGGCAGCCAAAGCTGGGTATTAAGCTCAACCTGGTCCAGTGTGATGTTGTGGCTTTTTGTGTCCATGTTCCTGCTGGCCTTGTTGTTTAATATCCTTGCCTTTCTGGAACTGGAAAGTCAGGAGGAAGTGCTGAATCCTATGTGGTGGCCACAGGGGAATAAATTGGGCCGCCAACAGCAGCAGTTCAAAGAAAACACTCAACTCTTATTGCAGTTTTATGGTCGTGAAATGGAATCGGTGGAAGACTGTGACTCTCACTTTTTAGTCCGTCGACAGCAACAGGCTTTATTACTTTATATCCAACCTGAATTGGATCAGGTACTGACAGTCGCTCAGGTGCGTTCTGTATTTCAACAGATGTTATCGCTCAATTGCCAACGTGGTTTAATTGTCTGTTATCAGAAAATTAATAGCCAGGTTCGTTTGTTTGCAGCTGAAGCTGGGATCGAGCTTTTTGACCAACAACGTCTGAAAAAATACATGATTGCTGAAAATTTCAGCCAATTAGCACTGATATAAGGCTGTTATAAAGCTATATAAAGCTTTCGTCATGTTTTTATCGCCAAATTTGTCATGATGATCAAGCGTTTACGAATGTTAGACATGGAACGAACAAAGATAACGGATTACACACTTCCTGCCTGGCCAGACACTGTCTGGCCATTTTTTTAACTTTCACTCGACCCCTTTCTGATGTTGTCCTCTGCCGCTTTTAAACAACAAGCAAGACCCATATGTACTTCGTTGTTTCACTTACCAAAATGAACAGAACAACCAATCTGTGCTTTTACACCAGAGAAAAAAAGCCAAAGCAAAGGCTTTGGCTTTTTAGCTGGCAAGGTTCAACTTGCTGAGCTTAATGCAACTTAAAACTACGCACCGCGTTTTCCAGTGTGCCTGCAGCTGTCGCTACCTGTGCACTTTGTTCCAGAGTTGAAGTGGCTCTTTCAGTACTTTGCTCTGCTAATTCGACCATACTATGCATACTTTGTTCGATAGCGTTTCCGAGCTGTAACTGACTTGAGGTGGTGGTGGCGATGTTATCGCTGATCTGATGCATAGCTTCGATGGCCTGATTGATTTCTGCCAGAGCTGTCATCAACTGACCATTTTGTGCCACGCAGTTATTCGCATCGGTTTGGCCTTTTTCAATAGATTTTACCGCATGCATACTTTGTTGCTGCAGGCTGCCAATCATGGTGCGTATTTCATCTGTAGCTTGCTGACTGCGCACTGCCAAAGAGCGGACTTCATCTGCTACAACCGCAAAACCCCGGCCTTGTTCACCTGCTCTGGCTGCTTCTATAGCTGCGTTTAATGCCAGCAGGTTGGTTTGCTCAGCTATGCCACGAATAGTCGTCAGAATGCCACCTATGTTGTTAGATTCTGCATTCACGGCCTGCATAGTATTGCTGGTATCGTTTAGTTGTTGTGCCAGCTCCTGGATCAAGGTGTTATTAGCTGCCGATACCTGATCAATTTGCTGGCTTTGAGTTAAAGCCTGCTGCATTTGCTGCTGCGCTATATCGGCTTGCTCTGCGATTTGATGGGTATTGGTCGCCAACTGATGGGTCACACCGTTTACTTCAGCCACCTGATGATGTTGTGTACTTAAAGCCTGATGAATAGCGCTGACTTCCTGGCTGGATAGTCTGGCACTTTGATTCAGTTCCAGTACCCCTTGTTGAATTTGTTCTATCAACTGGCGTAAGGCTTTTATCAGGGTATTAACGTTAGCGGACAACTCACCAAATTCATCGTCGGAACTAATGGTCAGCTCACGGCTTAAATCGCCCTGAGCGATGCGGTCGAGCACTCTGTTAATGCCAGATAAAGGGGTGATCATGGCTTTAATCGTCAGATAAGCTGCGCCTATCGCCAGACCCACCAGCACGATCAGCATGATGACAGCACGGATAGTGCCGGAGTTTAAGGCGGAGGATAAATCCTGCTGCAAAGAGTTAAACTGGCTGTCTGCCTGGCCAATCATTTGATCCAGCGCTGCCACAGCTTGTGTCACCTGCTGTTCTGACAGGTCCAGTTGTTGCCTTGCTGTTTGTAGTTGTTTCACCTGCAGTAACTTGATACTCACCAGATTGTTTTCACCTTCAATCCGGCTTTTAGCTTCGTCCAGTTGTGCCAGAAAATCCTGCCATAAATCATCAGCACCCACTTGTTTCACTATATTGGCAATGTAATCCAGGTTGCCTTGCATATCACTAAAGGCAAACTCCAGGTTTTCCTGACTGCTGGCCAGTTGTGCCGGATCTGTCATAGCGGCTATTTCGCGCACAGTTTTCAGTAAACCCAACAGCTGACCATCGGTCCGGCCAGCGGCACCTTCTAATAATTCCATTTGGCTTGCTTTGCCCGGTGCCTCTAAAAAAGAAATATCCACCAGGGTTGCGCCTGCTGTGTCGATCAGATTTTCCAGCTCTTTCAGCTCTGTTGCGGCTTTATCACCCAAAGCTATGGCTTCTAAACGGGCTTTAAATAACTGCTCAACGGCCTGTTGATAGGCCAAAGAGGTCTGTTGGGCTTCAGCTAAAGGTTTTTGTAAGCCTGGCTCTTCTGTGACTAAAGGCGTCAGAGTGGCCATTCTGCTACGGAATATGTCTGACGTTTGGCTAAATTCGTTTTGATAGGTTGTAATTTTGGCCGCATTTTCAGCTGTGTAACCCAAAGCAGATAACTTAGCGAGTTTAAGTAACTGAATTTGAGCCATATTACTTTGTTGTTGCACCGGCACTGCGGTTTCATTCATCCGGCTGCTGGTACTATTTACTACAGCAAAACTCCAGAGTGACGATAAACTGGCGACTAATAACAGCAAGGCAATAAAGCCAAAGCCCAGATAAATTTTATGTGCAACACGAAGTTTCATAGACAAATTCCAACAGCTGTTATGGTTTTAGTATTGGTTAGAAATAAGGCATTAGGTATATACGCAGCTGAAACTAACAAAGTTTTTTTAACTGGTCTAGCCAGATTGGTGCAAATTTAGTTTTTTCTTATAAAAAAAGAGCACCAATCTGGTGCTCTTTGTTAGAAAGTGTAATAAAACTATAAGCTTAAAAGCTGCTTAATAAGTTAGCAGGTAATAAAGAATTTAAACTGCCGTGACGCAGCAGTTCAGCGGCTTTTTCAATATCAGGTGCAAAGTAGCGATCGACATCATAAAAGCTGACTTGCTGACGTAAGATTGCCTTCGCTTGCTCAACTGCCACAGCGCCTTTTAGTGGTGCACGGAAGTCGATACCCTGAGCTGCCGCCAGATACTCAACAGCCAATACGCCTAAGGTATTTTCTGCCATATCTGCTAAACGACGGGCCGCAAAAGTCGCCATAGACACATGGTCTTCCTGGTTAGCTGAAGTAGGTAAGCTGTCGACAGAAGCCGGATGAGCCAAAGATTTATTCTCTGATGCCAAAGCCGCCGCTGTCACCTGAGCAATCATAAAACCGCTGTTTACGCCGCCGTTATTGACTAAAAAGGCTGGCAACTTGCTTAAATGCGAGTCGATTAAAAGTGCCATACGACGCTCTGAAATAGAACCAATTTCAGCAATAGCCAGAGCCAGATTGTCGGCCGCCATAGCTACAGGTTCGGCGTGGAAGTTACCACCAGAGATAATGTCATCTTCTGCAGCAAACACCAGCGGGTTGTCGGTCACGCCGTTGGCTTCGACTAATAACACAGAGGCGGCAAAACGGATTTGAGCTAAACAGGCACCCATCACCTGAGGCTGGCAACGCAAGCTGTATGGGTCTTGTACTTTTTCACAGTCAATATGTGACTCGGCAATTTCTGAGCTTTCACCTAATAAATGACGGTAAATCAGAGCTGCATCTATCTGGCCTTGCTGGCCACGCACTGCATGAATACGGGCATCAAAAGGCGAGCGGCTGCCCATAGCGGCTTCCACACTCATAGCGCCAATCACTGAACCTGCGGCGTATAAGTCTTCAGCGCGGAATAAACCTTCCAAGGCAAAAGCAGTAGAGGCCTGAGTGCCGTTTAATAAAGCTAAACCTTCTTTAGCCGCTAAAGTAATAGGCTCTAAACCTGCTATGGCTAAACCTTCTTTGGCCGAATAAATCTGACCTGCGATACAGACTTCGCCTTCACCAATTAAAGGCAGCACCATATGAGATAAAGGTGCTAAATCACCTGAGGCACCGACAGAGCCTTTTTTAGGAATACAAGGATACACACCCGCATTGACCAGTTGGATCAGCGCGTTGATCACCAGTGGACGCACACCTGAATAACCACGGCTCAAAGAGTTAATTTTTAGCACCAGCATTAAACGTACTGTGCTGTCGTCCATCAGGTCGCCAAAACCGGCTGCGTGCGATAAAACGATAGAACGTTGCAGCGTTTCCAGTTTGTCTTTTTCAATTTTGGTATTGGCCAGTAAACCAAAACCGGTATTGATGCCATACACAGTGCGGTTTTCTGCGACAATTTTCGCGACAGTAGCAGCTGATGCTTCAATCGCAGGTAAAGCGGCCGGGTCTAAAGTCACAGTCACTGCATGTTGTTGTACCTGACGCAGTTGCGCCAGAGTCAGTTCACCAGGAGTGATGGTTAAAGCGTAAGTCATGTTTTTATCCTTCAAATTAGTTCTGGTTAACCATCGGCAGATCAAGGCCTTGTTCGCGGGCGCAGTTTTTCGCTATGTCATAACCAGCATCGGCATGACGCATCACGCCAGTGCCTGGGTCATTCCATAACACACGGCCTAAACGACGTGCTGCTGCTTCTGTACCGTCGGCTAAAATCACCACACCAGAATGCTGGCTGTAACCCATACCTACGCCACCACCGTGGTGCAAAGACACCCAGGTTGCGCCGCCTGCTGTGTTCAACAGTGCATTTAATAATGGCCAGTCAGATACAGCGTCTGATCCATCCATCATGGCTTCGGTTTCACGGTTCGGACTGGCAACAGAGCCTGAATCCAAATGGTCTCGACCAATGATAATCGGCGCTTTCAGTTCGCCGTTTTTCACCATGTCGTTAAAAGCTAAGGCAATACGGGCGCGGTCTTTTAAACCAATCCAGCAGATACGGGCCGGTAAACCCTGGAACTTAATCCGCTCACGCGCCATATCTAACCAGCGGTGTAAATGTGGATTATCCGGGATCAGCTCTTTGACTTTAGCGTCGGTTTTGTAGATATCTTCCGGATCGCCAGATAAAGCCACCCAGCGGAACGGACCTATGCCTTCACAAAACAGTGGACGGATATAAGCCGGCACAAAACCCGGATAATCAAAAGCGTTAGCAACACCCATATCAAGCGCCATCTGGCGGATATTGTTGCCGTAATCCACTGCTACCGCCCCTTTGTTTTGCATATCCAAAGTAGCTTTCACCTGAATGGCCATAGAGGCTTTAGCGGCTTGTACTACAGCAGTTTCGCTTTCAAGGCGGCGCTCTTTGGCCTGCTCCATAGTCCAGCCTTGCGGCAGGTAACCATTTAACGGGTCGTGCGCAGAAGTTTGGTCGGTTACGACATCAGGAATAATGTTGCGGGCTACTAATTCAGCAAAAATATCAGCAGCATTGCCTAACAAGCCGATAGACGTTGGTTTGCCTGATGCTTTGGCTGCTTCTAATTGAGCTAAAGCTTCATCCAGGTTGTAGGCTTTTTGATCAACATAGCCAGTACGTAAGCGGAAATCGATACGGGATTCGTCGACTTCACAGGCAATCATATGAAAACCAGCCATGGTCGCAGCCAATGGCTGAGCGCCACCCATGCCACCTAAACCACCAGTAAGAACCCACTTGCCGTTTGGCTCGCCAGCAAAATGCTGTTTGGCGATGGCAACAAAAGTCTCGTAGGTACCCTGAACTATGCCCTGAGTACCAATGTAGATCCAGGAACCTGCTGTCATCTGGCCGTACATCATCAGGCCTTGTTTATCCAACTCGTTAAAGTGTTCCCAGTTCGCCCAGTTCGGTACCAGGTTAGAGTTCGCCAGTAACACACGAGGTGCGTCCGGGTGAGTCGGGAATACACCTACGGGTTTACCACTTTGGATCAATAAGGTCTGGTCGTCGTTTAATCTGTCCAGTACTTCGACAATTTTGTCATAACAAGCCCAATCACGAGCTGCACGGCCTATGCCGCCGTACACCACTAAAGAGGTTGGATGCTCGGCCACTTCAGGATCGAGGTTATTCATCAACATACGTTTGGCGGCTTCGGTCTGCCAGCTTTTGGCAGTAATTTCGCTGCCGCGGGCGGCGCGGATCACACGGCTTGGGTCTAAACGTGGATTGCTCATAGGGTTATCTCTTTAAGCCTTAGGTTTGATAGTCAGGTGTCCGCCTAAACGATAGCGGCTGCCTGCAGAGGTCAGATAGGCAAAACTGACAGCGCCACCCCGGCTGAAGGTGCGGCGAGTCAGGCGTAAACAAGGTTCAGAAGCTGGTACTTTTAAATGCTGACGGGTTAAATCGTCCGGCAATACGGCTTCCACTATATGCTCGGCGTCTGTCAGTGGCGCCACAGCACTTAAGTATTCATGTGGGGTTTGCAGTACAAAGTCCTGCGCTAAATAATCCGGCACTTGCTCCGGATTGACATAACGGGCTTCCA
>JAHIWM010000003.1 GCA_018815765.1 Gammaproteobacteria bacterium
CAGTAACTAACGCCTGCTCCAGCGCTTTTACTTCCGGGCTGTCGGCCGCTTGTTGCGCTAACTCTAAACGCGCTTTGACACTGTGATACAACGCATCCTGATCAGCCATTAACACAGTGGCCAGGGCTTTTTCGGCAGCCTCCAACTGACCCAGCTCCACTTGCACCAAAGCCAGTTGTAAGCGGATATCGACCCGATCAACGGCAAGTTCATTCGCCTCTTTTAACAGAGGATAAGCATCAGTCCAATTTTGTTGCTCCAGCAAAGGCATAGCCTGCTGCAGTAACTGATCTTCAGGTTTAGGTAAAAATGCACTTAACCGCTGTAAAATGGCCTGTTCAGGTTCTTCACCAGCAAAACCATCCACCGGCTGACCTTCTTTAATAAACAGCACTGTAGGCACCGAACGCACACCAAAATGGGCTGCAAGTTGCTGCTCCTGATCACAATCCACCACAGCCAGCGTCAGCGCATCCGGGTAACTTTGGGCAATACGCTGCAATACAGGGCCTAAATTTAAGCTGGCCGGGCTGCGCTCAGAATAAAAATAAAACAGCACAGGCTGAGCAAAAGACAGCTCTAACAGTTCACGGACATTTTCTATAGTAACGGGCTTGATATTAGCGGACACAACTCACCTATTTTTTTCACACCGGACAGCGCCGATTTTATGGAATGCTTTAAAGCACTATGTGGCCGGGGCATTAGATTTGCAAGTCGGGGCTTGTGGGTATGGGGGCTTGTTAACAGAATAAGCTCGTTTGCCTTTCAGACAAATCGCACGATTTAATCACTTCAAGCATTTTACTCAGGAGACTATACTGCTATAGCACTTCCAGATAAGGAGCCTATTGATGCAGACGCCAACAGCAAAGGATGCCACACAGAATTTAGATGACGACCAAGCGCTTGAGGTTATGAAAGCGGATTACCTTAAACATTGCTTTAACTCTGCAAAACAAGACTTAGCAAAAGGTAATATCGTTGATGGCGAATACTTTCTTAGCAAGATGTAATCACTGAAATTTAAAGCGTTTCGCCTTTGGCGAGATACTTTCTTTTGCTTCGCCAAAAGAAAGCTATCCAAAGAAAAGGCGACCCCAGGTCGCAGCGAAAGCCCGGCCCAAAATCGTGCGTCCAAGGCGACTCGGCAACTCGTTCGTCGCTACCGCTCCTCGCTCAAACACTCCTAGTCTTAAAACCTTGGCCACCCAATTTTGTCCGGCTCGCGCCCTAATGGGGATTTGGTGCCAGTAGTGAATTAATTGCCAGCTTGAGAGTTTCGATTTGAATGTAATAAACGAGCTTGGCTGCTCGCCTCCTCAAAACGTATTCATGAACTCAATTATTTCGTCACAGAAAATGAATGAAATTAAGGCGCCTGCACTGATTAGATAAGGCGTAAATATATCTAAATATTCTCTGTACCTAAATTTTGCCTCGATCGAATACATTAATTCATATTTGCGCATCTGCAGGTAATTTTGAAGTTTCCAACTCTTTGTATTGGTAAAATCTGTTAATGATATTCTCGCAATATAGCTGTCGTCATTCCCATTCTCATCCCGTGAGTATCTGAGGTAAGTCAGCGAACGTTTATAAAAACCATCCCTTTCATATTCTGGAAATTCTAAACCTGGTTCGTCTTCGATATCAAAATTTAGAGCTTTTGATAACAGACCTGACATGTGTTTTTGAGTGAAGCTGGCATTATAGATCTTGTAATCATTGATAAACCTGTTTATCCATAGCTTGTCCAGCTGGACGCGATACTGATATGCGTATGCATAATATCTAATAAATAGAAATGAGATGACTCCGAGGAAGAAGTAACTCAGACCGATGTGATTATTGATATTTATTTTAAATATAAAAGTATTCACCTCTTCTAACGTTGCACCACTCAAATTTAGCGCAATAAAGATCAAGCAAATAACTACTAATTTAGTGCGGATAGACTGAAAGCCTATATCTTTGTCAATTGATGCTCTGAACTTTGCTAAATCTTCTTCTTGGTTGCTCATATCTCGCTCGTGATTAAAATCAGTAGAATTGTTTCCAAGATATCTGATCCAGCAATGTTCTCCAATCCCTATTGGGGTGCTACAACAACGAGACTTTTTTTGGTCTGACCAGAAAAAGCGGTCGACTTTCAAAGCTTCTTCCCTTAAATTAGCCATCAAGCCTGCTAAATAAAAAAACGACCAACGAGTCAACACTAATCAGGCACATAGTTTTGACAGACCCCTTACTCTGTCCGTCCACGTAAAAGAAATTATGCTGTTCTGCTTCGGCTGAGCAGTGATTTTTGCTTTAAGATCAATTGCACCCGCAATAGGGCTTAAAGTTCGCACGTGCAAACTATGAGACCTGAACAATGACAAGCCAAAACACCCAACCAGAACTGCTGTCTGGTGGAGCCATGCTGATCCGCGCCTTAGCTGACGAAGGCGTAGAGTATGTCTATGGTTACCCCGGCGGTGCCGTGTTACACATTTACGATGCGATGTTCCAACAGCATCAGGTGAAACACGTGCTGGTCCGCCATGAGCAAGCCGCGACCCATATGGCGGACGCCTACGCAAGAGCAAGCGGCAAAGCTGGTGTAGTGCTCGTCACCTCTGGCCCTGGTGCTACTAACGCTGTTACCGGCATAGCCACTGCCTATATGGATTCCATTCCTATGGTAGTGATCTGTGGTCAGGTGATGAGCCATCTGATTGGCGACGATGCCTTTCAGGAAACCGATATGCTGGGCATTTCCCGCCCTATCGTGAAACACAATATGTCGGTGCGTCGCCCCGAAGATATTCCGTATTTAGTGAAAAAAGCCTTTTATATAGCGCAAAGCGGCCGGCCTGGTCCTGTGGTATTGGATATTCCAAAGGATATGACGATTCCAAGCCAGAAGTTCCCGTACGAATATCCAAAAGATATCAAGCTACGCTCTTACAACCCGAACGCTAAAGGCCATCCTGGCCAGATTAAAAAAGCCCTGACCACTTTGTTAGCGGCAAAAAAACCTGTGCTTTATGCAGGCGGTGGTGTGATTTTAGGCCAGGCTTCAGAAGAGCTGACAGTGCTCGCCCGTAAGCTGAATGTTCCGGTCACCAATACTTTAATGGGCTTGGGTGCTTATCCTGCGTCCGATCCACAGTTTATTGGAATGCTGGGCATGCACGGTAGTTATGAAGCCAATCAGGTGATGCATAACGCCGATGTAATTTTTGCCGTAGGCGCGCGCTTTGACGATCGTGTCACCAACGCCACCAAGAAGTTCTGCCCTAACGCCACCATTATTCATATCGATATTGACCCGGCCAGTATTTCAAAAACCATCAATGCTCATATTCCTATAGTGGGGTTAGTGAAACCTGTATTGCAGGAAATGTTGCATCAGCTGGAGAAAAACAAAAGCGAATTAGATAAAGACGCTTTAGGTCAGTGGTGGCAACAAATCAAACAATGGCGTGAAGTACATGGTGGCCGGTATGACCAAAGCCCGTCGCATTTAAAACCTCAGGCTGTGATTGAAGCTGTGCATCGCCATACCAAAGGTGATGCTTATGTCACGTCCGACGTAGGCCAGCACCAGATGTTTGCTGCTCAGTATTATAAGTTTGATAAACCGAATCGCTGGATCAACTCGGGTGGCCTCGGCACCATGGGTTTTGGTTTACCTGCCGCTATGGGCGTCAAGCTGCATTACCCTGATGCTGAAGTGGTCTGTGTGACAGGCGAAGGCTCTATTCAGATGAATATTCAGGAGCTGTCCACCTGCAAACAGTATGGCCTTGGCGTCAAAATTATTAACCTGAATAATGGTTATTTGGGCATGGTAAAACAGTGGCAGGATATGAACT
Organism: Gammaproteobacteria bacterium; assembly: GCA_018815765.1. Classification (GTDB taxonomy): domain Bacteria; phylum Pseudomonadota; class Gammaproteobacteria; order Enterobacterales; family Alteromonadaceae; genus Pararheinheimera. The sequence goes on from JAHIWM010000003.1 coordinate 3,864, forward strand.
ACGACAGCCGCTATTCCAGCTCTTATATGGACTCCTTGCCTGACTTTGTGAAACTCGCCGAAGCTTATGGCCATGTGGGTATTCGTGTCACCAAAGCCGAAGAGTTAGAGCCTGCGTTAGAGCGCGCTTTTGCCCTCAAAGACAAACTGGTGTTTTTAGATATTCATGTTGATCCAACAGAGCATGTCTATCCAATGCAAATACCGGGCGGCGCCATGAATGAAATGTTTTTAAGCAAAACGGAGCGGACTTAAGATGCGGCATATTTTATCTGTATTGCTGGAAAACGAGTCCGGCGCTTTAGCCCGTGTTGTGGGTTTATTTGCCCAGCGGGGTTACAACATTGACTCACTTACTGTAGCGGCCACTGAAGACCCGACTATCTCGCGTCTGACGCTAGTGACCCGCGGTGATGATCAGGTGATAGAACAAATCACCAAGCAGCTGCATAAGCTAATTGAAGTGGTGAAATTGGCTGATTTGAGTGAATCGGCTCATATCGAACGTGAACTGATGATGGTCAAAGTCAAAACCACAGCAGAACAACGCGAAGAAGTAAAACGCTGCGCAGATATTTTCCGTGGTCAGATTATTGATATCACCGCCAATACCTACACCATTCAGGTGGTCGGCACTTCGGACAAACTGGAAGCTTTTATTCAGGCGTTAAACGGCACTCAAATACTGGAAACAGTGCGCAGTGGTGTGTCTGGTATTTCCCGAGGTGAACGGACTTTGAGTTTGTAACTCTTCCAACTTAACCAGAGTAAAACAGGTGAACTTTTGTTCACCTGTTTTTTGCCATTTTATTTACTCAGATACCACCAGATAAACAACAAAGAAAAACTAAATAGATAGATGAGCCCCAGCCAGGACAACAAGCGGATCCAGGGTTGCATCAGATGTTTTTGCTGACCCCGCATCAGGCGGTAATTCAGCCAGGCAAAAATCGGGGTCGTGACAAAAGCCAGACTCATGGCAAAAGTCAGCATAGGTCCCAAAGCAGATTTAAAAAATAAAATCACCGCCATACCAGAAGCCGCTTGAGCCAACAGCCAAAGGTTGTAGCTATTTTTCCGTTCGGTTTTTTGCCAGCCCAGCAGGTGGAAGGATTCATTGATCGTACGGGCATACCCATCCAGCACCGTCAGCGTGGTACCAAACATACAAAGAAAGGCGACTAAAGCCACCAGCAACTTTGACCAGTCGCCTATAGTGCTGGCGTACATAGCCACAAACTGACTGGTATAAGCAGCACCAGCTAATTCAACTTTCTGATCCGAGCCATATTGCACCAAGGCCCCCAGAGATAAAAACACCAAAGCTAGTGCAGTGGTACTCCAGTAGCCTAAGTTAAAGTCAAACAAACCATCTTGTTTATTGACAGGCGTATGCTGCTGCTTGGCTTTCAGCCACAAAGAGTTAATAGCGGAAATCTCAATAGGAGCAGGCATCCAGCCCATCAACGCCACTAAAAATCCTAAATACATCAACTGCCATGGCGAAGGGCCAACAAAATCTGCGGCCGCTGTTGGGCCTTTGTTAAAGGCAATAATGGCTGCAGCTACTGTGGTGATGGTCAGCAATACCATCACCCATTTCGACACCTTGTCGAGCAACTTGTATTGGCCTGCCAGCAAAATCAACAAACAGACAGCTAATAACATCAGGCAAAGCACGGTCAAGGACAACTGCACCGGCATAAAAAACTGCAGCAAGCTGGCGGTCAGTAATAACACCCCAGCGGTATTGACCACTGCAGCTATTAAATTCAGCCAGACAAAACTTAATAAATAACCCCGGCCTTGTTTTTTATAGCCTTCCAGCAAGGTTTCACCGCTTTGCAGGCTGTACTCCACACCAAAGCGGAAAAAGGGGTATTTCAACACATTCACCAGCAAAATCAGCACTGCCAGTTGCCAGCCAAACAAAGCACCAGCCTGGGTAGAAGCGACAATATGGGAGCCACCAATAGCAGCAGTAGCCAATAAAACTCCTGGCCCTAAAGCTTTTAGCCTGCTGTGCCAGTTCGACGAATATCCTTGTTGCATAAGTTTTTGTTTTTATGTTTAAAAAGCCGTGGCCCAGCTTAGCCAAAGCCAAAGCTGAACACCATCAGACAAACGCAAAAAATTCAGAGGTCGGTCCTTCGGCTTGCCGCTTTGCCTGTGCTCTGGCATGCTGCGTACATAGATACATCTGTCTGGAAAAAACCGAATGAGCCAGGAACCCTTAGTCGATCAGGAAATTATTTTTGAAGTGCTGGAAAACCAGCTGGCCGACAACAGTCCAAAACAAGTGAAAGAAACCCTGATGCGGTTATGCATGACAGGCCATAGCAGAGAAGATGCACTGGAACTGATGGCTTGCGCTTTAGCACCAGAAATGGAAGCTGTGATTGAACGCAACGAGGCATTTAATCTGCAGCGTTACATCGACCATCTGGCCTTGTTGCCGGAAATGCCTTGGGTGGCGGAATAAGCTACTTGGTTGTTGTACGGGCGGGGAGAAACCCGCGCCCCTACGGCCCAATCCACAGAATAAATTGGTAGAGGCGACCTTTATGGTCGCCCGTCTATGTGACTGTGGCGAGCTATCTATTTTAAGAGCATGCAGTCAACGCCGCTGCAGCGCCAAGGACGCAGCATAAAATCCAAAGGCATTGGTGTTGCAGCAAGGCGACAAACGAGTGAATCCCCATGAACATAGTTGTCCTATGTGATTGGGGTGAGCGAGAGCAGTCAACGCCGCTGCGGCGCCAAGGACGCAGGATTTTCAGAAATAAATGATCATCTCGGCTGCCTCACAGCGACAATCAAAACCACAACGCACACATTCGTAGCCATTATGGCTGTCTTCCCGCCATTTATCCGGGTGAACTTTAACCAGCTGCCCACCTTGTTTACTAAAATACTTCACTGCAGCATTACCCGGGCTTTGCCGCCATAAATGCGCCACACCGGCTTTTGCGCCTTGTTGTTTTAACGCAACCATAGAGCGCTTCATTAGCTCAGCACCCACCCCCCTGCCTTGCCAAAGTGGCGCTATGGTGTTGCATTTAAAGTAACAGGTATCTTTTACTGCGGTTTCCCATAAATCCGGGCTGCACCATTGATCCGGTTGCCACTGCCCTGCCGCCCAGCATAAACGAAAACCCACCAATTGCTGATCGGCATAAGCAACAAAGCTGGCGTCTAAACCTTGTTTAATACTCAACTGATGGTAATAAGCCAAAGACTGCTGATCCAGATAGCCATCACCGTGCACCTGATTGGCCAGTTGCAACACAGCCGCATAGTCCTGCAGTTGAAGGTGGCGGTACTGAATAGCTATGGAAAACATAAAACACTCTTGGTTTTTTCTGTGGTTCTTGCCATGATCGCCAAAAGTTTCATCCAATACAATAGACCCGCATCACAAGAGGAAAAACGGATGTACGACCCGCTTATCGACCCCCACCCAGGTCAGGGCCAACCTTACCCAAATAGCTACTGGGCCGCTCATTCAGGCTCTGCTCCTGCAGATAATGGCCAGTTGCAACAAGATTTGACGGTGGATGTGGCTATTATTGGCGCCGGCTACACCGGCTTGTCCTGCGCCTATCACCTGGCCACAGAACATAACGTAAAGGCCGTGGTGCTGGAAGCTAATCAAACTGCCTGGGGTTGCAGCGGTCGTAATGCGGGTTTTGTACTGAAATCATCTGGCCGAAAACCTTATTCAGTAATGCGATCCCAGTATGGCGAAGCCGCTATGCACGGTATTTATAACGAATTTTGTGCTGGTCTTGAAACCGTTAAATCACTGATCGCCACTGGCATAGACTGCGATCAGCAAGAGGCAGGTTATTTACGTATGGCACATAAGCCATCGATGATCAAAACCCTGCAACAACAAGCCAGCTTGTTACAAAAGGAGTTTGGTTACCAGGTGGAATTGTTCAGTCGTGATGAGCTGCATCAGCGTTTTGTCGCTGACCAGCATGCTTATGCGGCTTTGCGTTTTTATGATGGTTTTGGTGTGAACCCACTCAAACTGGCCTGGGGTTATCAGCAATTGGCGCAAAAAGCCGGCGCTAAAATTTATAGTGCAAGCCCTGTCACTCAATGGCAACAAGAGGGTGAACAGCAGTTACTCATTACTCCACAAGGCCTGGTCAGGGCGAAAAAAGTGGTGATTGCCAGTAACGGTTACACGCCTAAGCTGCTACACAGCGGCGTACAATCCCGAACTTTGCCGGTGTTATCACAAATTATTGTCACTGAACCTTTGTCTGAAGCCCAACTGGCTGCCTGCAACTTTTTAACCTCGCAGGTGATTATGGATACCAGAGCGCTGAAGTATTACTACCGCAAATTACCTGACAACAGAATTCTGTTTGGTGGCCGCGGCGCTATTACCGGTCAGGGGGCTGAAGATCCTTATTTCGCCAAACGGTTGCTTGAAGTATTAAAACTCAGCTTTCCCGCCTTGCAGCAATTGCGTTATGACTACAGCTGGTCAGGCTGGATTTGTATGGCGCTGGACGATATCCCGCATCTGGCGCAGGCTGATGACAAAGGTAATGTGCTGTACAGCATGGGTTATTGCGGCAGCGGCCTGACTTTTTCAGTACAGGCTGGCAAACGACTGGCTGAACGCTTAATGGGGGTACCGGTTCCTGATATTCCGTTGTACCAGAGTGTTTTGCCCCGGTTTCCGCTGCCAGCTTTGCGACGTTTAGGTCAGTGGGGCTATTTTCATTACGGCGTAGTGAAAGACCGCTGGTTCTAATCCCCCCTTCGTACTTGAAGCCACAGCAAATTCTTGGGTATATAAACAGAGTCAGGTAAACTAACGGTCATATCCGGAGTAAGAAGTGACATCATGAGTTCAAGCAAAGCGTTAAAAAAGAAAATTAGTAAAAGAGCCAAACAAAAGAAAAACATTCTGGTGAAAAACTCCATCCGGCTGAAGCAAAAAGCGGAAGAAGCCCAGACTGAAGTCACGGAAGCTGGGGCGGAGACGACTGAAGCTGCTGATTCACCTGCGAAAAGTACTTCTGCTGCAACTGAATAAAAATCGGCTCTTGCTGCACTTCAGCCAGAGCCTTGTTAAACTTACCTCTTAACCGCTCATTTTTAAAAGCTGCGCTATACAAACTTGGCTGAAACACTGGTGCCAGATCAAAAAGCTGCATACTGTGACCAGCTTGTTTGGCGTAGTAATAGAAGATATTTCTGTCCATCACCACCACGTCACAACGTTCCAGCATTAACATCTGCAACTGCTGACTCTGATTGGCGACTTCCTGATAATTTATAATCTGATCAGTCAGTTGTTTATAGTCAGGATCTAATAAAGCCCGCGCATTGTGAAAAGCCACTACGCTATATGGCCTCAACTGCTCCATTTGCTCCAACTGTAAGCTTTTACCAGCAAGGCTGGCGGCCACATTCTGATAACGAATGTAAGGTTGGGAATAATAAAGCGGCAGCTTGGGATCAGGTTTTTGCAAGGTGGCTATATCAGCCTTGCCTTCCAGCATCAAATCTTTGATTCTGGCGTTGGGGACATAGAGGAACACTGCTTCGTAGCCCATCTTTTTTGTCAGCAGTTTTAACAAATCCAGTTCATAGCCTGAACCGTCATTCAAAATGATGTAAGGTGGCTTATCCAGGCCTACCAGCACCGTAAGCTCGGTTTTGGCCTGAACTATGGTGCTTACGAAAATACATAACCAACATAACCATTTCATCTATAGTCCTCTGAGACGCCATAGTACGGCTCGTGTATGCTCGTCAGGTTGAAGTATAGGCGCTATCTAGTCAGATGACGGAAGGAGAAGAGCAGGTGAACCAACAGTATCAGGTGCAACATCAATTTGAGAAACAACAATTTATCATCGAACTCTCTGCGGAGCAGGCCTTGCTGCAATACAGCTTTGACGCGGCGGAAAAACATGTACATTTTTATCACACTTATGTACCTGTCAGCGCCAGAGGCAAAGGAGTCGCCAATCAATTGGTCACAGCAGGTATAAACTGGGCGAGAGAACACAATTACCGTATCAGTAACAGCTGCTCTTACGTGCAACTTTTTTTGAATAAAAAATAAATAAATAGAGCTTTTTTCTAAAAAAACCGCCTGAATAACATCTTCGCACAGTTAGCGTTCAGCTTTATCTCTTAAAATATCCGCAGTCTTTTTCTGGGATAATGCCTTATGTATCGCCACACCCCCTGGATTTTTGCATCTTTATTAGTGAGCACGCAGGTACAAGCCGATTGGTGGATTGAAGCCACCGATCTGTCACAAAAAGCCGATCTGCAGCTACTGTCCGACTATGGCCTGATCCTGCAGCCGGTGAATACTTACCCTTTGTTCTGGGCTGGTATTAAACAGGATCTGGATGCGCTGGACCTGTCGCAACTCAACGAAGATCAGTTGCTGGCCGTGCGCCGTTTGCAACAAAACTGGCAACAGCAACAAAGCCCATTTGCTGCCAAAGCTCAGGTGCATGCAGCTTCTGATCAGGATAACTACAAAAGTTTTGGTGAAGAATTTACCGACAGCGCTGCAGCCCGTGGCTCCTTGTCTTTTCAGTCTGAACACTTCAGTGGCCGCTTAACTGGCACTTACCATTCAACAGACGAGCGAGGCAACAGAAGCAGGCTGGACCACAGTTATATGGCAGCAAAGTTAGGGAACTGGGTGCTGACCGCAGGTCGTATTGACCAGTTCTGGGGCCCAAGCTGGGACAGCAGTACCATTATGAGTCACAACGCCCGGCCTTTACCCGGCATCAGTCTGAGCCGGTACAACAGTAATGCTGATTCGTGGCTGAGCTCAGTCACAGGTCCATGGACTTTTACCAGTCGTTTCGCCCAAATGGAAGAATTGAGCCCTGAAGAGGTAACACAAGGTGCAATCTCCAACGCTCAGGTTTGGTCCAGCAGAGCCAGTATCAGACCATTCAGCAAACTGGAGCTTGGCTTCAGCTGGGTTATGATGTGGGGTGGTGATGGCTACGGTAACAGTGCATCAGACTGGTATCAGGGCTTGTTCCGTGGTGGCGCTCTTGAAGGTCATGAAAACATGCTGGCAGGTTACGACGCCAGATACAGCGATATCTGGTTTGACCGCCCGGTTGGTTTTTACATGATGGCCACGTCTGAAGACTTTAACCGGCAAAAATATAAGCTGACGAAAGTCAGTTACCAGCTCGGAGCTGATATTTATCTGACAGAAATCAAAAGCAGGCTTTATCTGGAATTCACAGGTAACAATGCCTACTGCAACGATATAGAGAAAAATAACTGCCTGTATGAACACGATAAATTTAAACAAGGTTATCGTTCCTACAACCAGTCTATTGGCTCTACCTATGATAACGACGCTCTGGTGCTGCAACTGGGTTTAATCCGCCAACTGGAGAACGGCGCCAGTTGGCAGCATAAACTGGCCTGGATCCGGTTAAATGTGGACGCCACAGACCGGCCATTACCAGGAGGCAACCCGCTTTCCAGAGGTCAGTATGAACGGCAATATCAATGGCAACAGATTTACCAACAAAAGACAAACTACGGCGACTTGCAGTTTGGTACTGATGTTATCTACTCAAGAACACCTGCTATAGGTGAACAGCAGTGGGATAGCCGTCTGTTCTTTAACTGGAGCAGGCAATTCTGAGATTAAAACTTCTGTTCAGCGCTGATACAGCTTGACGCGCCTAAACTCCTGTCAACTTCATTGCCAAAGGCAATCGAACTTTATAACAGTGAATTGAGGTGCATCATGAACAAGTCTCTTATTGCAGGTTTAGTAGTAGGTGGTATCGCCGTTACTGCTTTAGGCTCTATGGCAGGCTACAGCTATTTAGACAAAGAACCGGACTATGCCGAAGTAGTGGCAAGCAAAGCTGTGTATGAAAGCTACAACGTTCCGGTTGAACAATGTACCGATCAGATAGTGCAGCAGAAAAAAGCTGTACAGGATCAACATCAAATTGCAGGTACAGTGTTAGGTGCTGTGGTAGGTGGTGTACTGGGTAACCAGGTTGGCGGCGGTTCTGGTAAAAAGATCGCTACTGTTGCAGGTGCTGCAGCTGGCGGTTATGCCGGTAAACAAGTGCAGAACGACATGCAGAACAAGGATGTAGAAAGTACTACACGCCGCGTTTGTAAAACAGTGCAGAAAAAAGAGCAAAGAGTTGTAGGTTACGACGTAACTTACCTGCTGGACGGTAAAGTCCACAAAACCCGTTTGGATGAAGAACCATCAGAACGTATTCCGGTAAAAGATGGCCAGCTGTTAACAGCAAGCGCCAACTAAGCAAAATGCCCCTTTCGAGGGGCATTTTCGTTACCGCTTTAGAAACCTTGCCGTTATATTTTTCTATCTGTCTTGCGACTTATCTAAACCAGACCTATGGTGCTAAAAGAGCTATGCCATATTACAGGGCTGTTTATTCATGTCAGCGGTGCGCTTTAAGAGTTCTGGTACGGTAATTTTGCTAAGTCTCTGGCTGGCAAGCTGGTCTGTAGTAGCAGAATCCTTGTTGTCTGACGCTCAGATCGCACACCTGAAACAAAAAGGCAAAATCACCTATTGTATTGACCCCAACTGGCTGCCTTTTGAAGCGCTGTCGGAGCAAGGCAAACATACGGGTATTTCAGCTGAATATATTCGGCTATTGCAACGCATGTTGCCGGTACCTTTGGAGTTATACCCCACAGCCAACTGGCCAGCGTCATTGCAAGCGGCCAAAGACAGACATTGTGATTTACTCACTCTCGCTATGCCCACAACCTCCCGCCTTAACTACCTAATCTTTACCAAAGCTTATCTGGAAGTACCCAACGTCGTAGTGACGACCAAAGACAAAGCTTTTATCCGTTCAGTGGCCGATATTCCAGCCTCTTCTCCTATAGGTATAAGAGCAGGCTTTGGCACGCTTGAGTTGTATCAGCAACGTTATCCGCAATTACAGCTTGTGCCCTTTCACAGTTATGAACAGGGGTTGTTGCAAGTGCAGGCTGGTCATTTATACGGCATGCTCGGTAATATGGGCAGTATCAGCTACAGCCTGCAACAAAACACCATCACCAACCTGAAAATAGCAGGCCGATTGGCTGAGGATACTTTATTAAGTCTTGCCTGCCGTAATGATGACCCAGTGCTATTGGCCATTTTTGACAAGCTGTTATTGCAGATCAGTCCGGAGCAAAAACAACAAATCAACAATCACTGGCTGGCCATTCGTTATGAACAGGGTTTTGACTATCAGCTGTTCTGGCAAATGTTGCTGGCTTTTGTCTTGCTGATTTCAGTGGTCAGTATCAGTTACCTGAAGCTGAAAAAACTTAATCAGGCTTTGGTGGAAGCCAATATCCGGCTGGAACAACTGAGCCAGCATGACCCGCTTACTGGCTTGTATAACAGGCAATATTTTGAACCTCGCGTGCAGCAGGCTTTGGCTTTGTGCCAGCGACAGCAACTGCCATTGACCTTAGCTATGATGGATTTGGACCACTTTAAAGCCATCAACGACAGCCTAGGACACAACTTTGGCGACCAGTGTTTAAAAGACTTTGCAGAGCTTTGTCAGCGTCAGTTTCAACGCAAAGACGACTTGCTGGTGCGATATGGTGGCGAGGAATTTATTTTGGTCAGTGTCGGCAGTGATGCAGGAACCATGCAGCAGCTGTTAGAAGAGTTTCTGCAGCGCCTTGAGGCTCATCAGGTCCGGCTGAACCATCAACAGGGTCACTGCACTGTTAGTATTGGTTGGTACTGTGACATACCTCCTGCCACTATGGATAGCAGGAGCTTAGTCGAATTAGCTGATCAGGCCTTGTACCAGGCCAAAGACGCTGGCCGTAACTGCGCAGTTCGCTCTGAAGTGACCTTACCCACTACCCCAGATTATTAATCCACTCGCTCATCACCACATGGGTACGGATTTTAATCACGTCCAGTTCGGCATCCAATAACTCACGAATTTCATGCAGCCGTTGCATCGACTCTGTTTTTACATAGACCAATAAATCCATTTCGCCGCTGATGCCATGGCAGGTCATCACCTCTGGAATAGCGCGAAATACATGCATTACATCAGCGCAACGGCCACAACGATGCTGAATTTCAAAGTAAGCCGACACCGCACTTTTTTGTGATTCAGACAACAGCACCTGGTAACCCCGGATCACACCCTTTTGTTCCAGCCGCTTAATACGATCGGATACAGCAGTACGCGACAAACTAACTTTTTCGGCCAGAGTCGACACACTTTGCCGGGCGTCTTTTTTCAGTTCAGCCAGAATATGTTGATCAAATTTATCCATTTTGGGTATATGCGCTCCGGCATTTTGCCGCTGTTTATGTTGATAGACCTGCATTTTCACGGTAGAAAACCACAGTTTGTCGCTTGGGCTTTTATTAGAATATCATCAGCCCTAATCGAAGAGAAAAACTATGTCACACAAAGGAATTGGACGCTGGCAAGGTGCGGCACTGATGGCCACCACTTTACTGGGCACCGGAGTATTTATTCTGCCGCAGATGACAGTCTCTGTAGCAGGCCCCTGGGCATTACTGGCCTGGTTGTTACTTACTGTCGCAGTGTTGCCGCTGGCTTTTACTTTTGGTTTGCTGGCCAGCCGTTTTCCTCATGCCACTGGGCCTGCCCACTTTGCGGCTTTGGCTTTTGGTGAACTAACAGGCCGAATTCTTGGCCTGATGTTTTTGCTGGTCGTGCCGCTTGGCGCGTCCGCCGCTCTGATGATTACCTTTGAATTTATCGCGCCTTTATTACCTGAAGCCCAACAATGGCAGTTGCCTGTTGAATTAAGTCTGTTGGGCTTATTATGGTTACTGAATTATCGTGGCTTACAGCTTTCGGCCCGTCTACAGTTTGGTTTAACGCTACTGATTATTGCGGTTGTGCTGTTGTTATTACTGGCCTTTGGCCTGCTGCAACCACAAAACCTGCAACAACCTTCTTTGCCTGATTTTAATGGCAGCGCTTTGGCTGCAGCTTGTGCTATCGCTTTCTGGAGCTTTTTAGGCGTTGAAGCCATGACCCACCTGGCCAATGATTTCAGAGACGCCAGCAAAGATTTATTGCCTGCGCTTCTTCGTGGCTGTCTGGTAGTAGGCGCTATTTATATCGCCTGCAGCTACTTAGTGCTGGTGATGGGATCAGGCCATCCGCTGGCTATGATTGGCGTTTTTAATCAGTTGTTAGGGGGTTATGGCGAATTGGTGCTTGGGGTTTTAGGTTTTTGCAGCGGCATAGCCACAGTCAATGTCTACACCGCCAGTGTGGCGCGATCTTTGGCCAGCTTTAGCGAACAAGGCATTACGCCTGCTTTTTTTCAGCAAAAAAACCGCCATCAGATGCCACAACGTGCGCTCACGGCCATTATCGCCACTATGGCAGCGGTGTTGTTACTGACCTGGTTCAGCGACCAACAACTGGAAGATTTAATCAGTTGGGTCAACGGAGTTTTTGTAGTGATTTATCTGGTCAGTATGGCAGCAGCTTACCAACTGCTGCCTGGTCGCTATAAAATAATAAGCCTGCTCAGTTTAGCTTTGTGTTTGCTGCTTGCAGTGGCTATAGCAGAGCATATGTTGTACGCCCTGCTTTTGATTGTGCTGATCTGGCCACTGCTTTATCTGCAGCAGAAAAAACAACGGCTTAGCGTACCACTTTAAGTGAACCGTCTTTCACCTGACGACTGATAGTGTAAGGCAAAGCTAAGGTGTCAGTAACAGCGCAAAGCATGGTATCTATAGCCCAGACAGGCAAGTCCGCCGCAGCGGTATAACTGGTTTTGCTTGGCTCACCATACATCAGACAGAAATTATGCGCGACCCCGCTGTAGGTACGGGGAATAGACTGGCAATAACTTCTTTTGTCGTTGTAGCTGATTTTCACTTTGCCTTGTTCCGGTGCCAGAGTGAGCATAGTGCCACAACCAGTTAAGACAAAAACCAGAGGGAACACACTGAAATAGTTGATTGTTTGCCGCATTTAGTTTCCTTCTGTTAACGAGGCTGAATTTGCCTGCCCTACAGCACCGGCATAAAAAATCAGCAATAATACAGGTTCAGTGCCAATATTTTTGCCACTATGGGCTGTATTGACCACCTCAGCCAAAGCATCCCCCGCTTCAACTACATTCTTTTTACCATTTTTTAACTTTATTTCCAACTGGCCTTGCAACACCACACCAAAAGAAGGTGTGCTATGTAAGTGCCAGCCGGTTTCGCCACCAGGTGCTATTTCAATTCTGACACCAGTGATTTCAGCCTGACCTTGCGGATAGTTTAATAAAGCACCGTCCCAACTCTGGCTGGTCTTTAATACAGGTGTGACTTTTACAGCAGCATTTGTTTCAATAGCGGATAAAACAGGACTGATAAGAAAAGATAAAAAGCAGCTAAAACTGATCATTTTGTTCATAGTTCATTCCTTGTCATGACAGATGGAATGAAGTGTAGCCGGACAAAAGCAGATCACAAAAATACAAAGGGCATCGAAAACAGCTTCAGATATTTTCGACACCCAAAGGGCTTAATCTATACCCAGCTCCTCTGCCAAAGTGTCGGTTTCCTCACCAAACTTCTGCTGCTGTTGTTGTTGCTTTTGCTCCAGCTCTTTTTGCACTTTCAGCGCATTCTGCTGCATGGCTTTCAGTTTTTCCGGATCATTGGCCAGAGCTTTCATTGCATCAATTTGCTGCTGGCTTTGACCCGCCATTTGCAGACTCAATTGCTCACGTTGCTCAGCTAGTTTTTGTTCAGCCAAATCCATTTTTTCATCCTGCTCAGCGAGATTATAAAACTGACTGGCGCGGTGATAGTGGTGAGCAGCCATCGCCTTATCCCCGGCGGCTAGCGCCTGTACCCGGACTTTTTGTACCAAATCGTCGCGATCAGCCTGCAGATAAAAACTCAGCGCCACCCTTAACACTTCATGACTTTGAGCATAATCACGGCTAAACCAGTTCGCCAACTTCAATTGTTCTGCAGTAATTTGCTGCTTTAATTGCTCAGCCTTAGCGTAATCCGGCATTTGCCTGGTCCATTCATGGGCCAGATAAAAACTTTTCTCAGAAGCTTCCAGACCTTTATCAGACCATTTACCGGAAAAGGCTTTGGCCTGCTGCTACAGTTTCATTTGCCCGACTACATCAGTTCCCCGCAGATTGTCCTGAGTGTCAGAAAGAGCGGTCAGTTCCTCCAGATACTGCTTTGGCACCAGTTCAGACTGTTGCTCTAATAACAGCCTGATATTTTCTGCCGGTAGCGCTGCCACATAATCAAAATGCTGCTGTGACATTTGATAAGGTTCAGTTGCAGCAATTAAATCTGCACTATTACGGCCAAAATAATCCATAGATCGATGGCGAAAGTGCTCCTGTGCTGTGGCTGAGAACTGGCGATTAGCTGGATCCAGTTTTAATGCCTGCACTAACGCATGATCGGCTTTGGCAAAATAGCCTGATTTTTCATACCACTGGAAAGCTCCGTAATGGCTGATACTTTCATCAAACCAGTGCTTTTTTTGCTCTGCCAAAGCTCCATTTTTTTTACCCAGCATAGCGGCCCTGTCCAGAGCCTGGCGTAACACCGGATTCCCACCTGCATCACACACATAACCCTGAGCACGAACATAGCTGTTTAACGCTACAGCGTCCTGGCCTCTGTCTTGTAATTTACGGCCTTTATCAAAAAAGTCCTGCGCTTCTGCCGCTGTAATATCTGCCACACAATCTGCCCAACTGAACGGGCTCAGTATCAGCATGCCCAACAAGGACAAAATTCTGGTTTTGTAATTCATCTTCAATTCCCCAAGCCTTCCATCATGCTACTCATAGCTGGCATAGGATTTAAGCCTTCCGGCAATTCAAACAGAGCTGCGTCCTGCTTCCCCAGCTTTAAATTGCTCATACTCATTTTGACCCGGGATTTTTCACCACCTTCTTTGCTGATAAAGTCCATTTGCAATGGAATATGCTCAGCCGTCAGCCAGATAAAACCACCAGCCGATTTATCTTTCATCAGCATTTTGTATTTGGTGGTCGCTATACCCTGGACTGTCTCAGTCCCCACTTTTTCAATCGTCATATCGTCAGGCACTTGCCCCGTCATTTCGCTGGCTTTAGCTGCGTCAATTTCCATATACATTTCAAACATCGGCATCAGGTTCCAGAATTTGCCTAAATCCGGTCTGGAAATCATCACGGTTTGCATGCCTTCCATCTGCATCTCTATCCGCTCTTTGCCAAACGAATGAAACACTTTTTGCTGCATGTCGCCCATCTCGCTGGAGATAGTCCGATCGGCGCTGTATTCAGTTGAAGCTACAGGTAAAGTTTCGGCGCTAAGCCCAAACACAGTGCATGCACTCAGCAGTAGCCATAGTAATTTGTTCATTATTTCTGTCCTTTGTGTTGATCAATAGTCCAGCTACTGCAAAGAGAATTCTCTGACAACCAGAGCGCCCGACCTTGTGGTATTTATATGCACTTCGCTGCTCAAATAAACAACGAAGGGCGGCTAATTTACAAGCGCCCGCACCACAGGGTTGTTAAATAGTGTTACTAAAAAAATAGAGCCAATTCAGTGGCTCTTCAGCTAGTATTCTTTAGATTAGATAGACTTAGAGCAGGCTACCGCTGAAACCGGGCGGGAAATCATTGCAAAGTGTTTATTAATTTTTACTAATGCGTACCTTTTGAAATAATTTGTCATCTATCTGGCCCAGAGGATTTCCCCAAATGCAGCCCACATCTTCAGCTTTTCGCTTCAGTTTAAAATTCAGTATTGGTGTTTTTGTGCTGTTAACCTTGTGGTTGTTGTATCTGGACTGGCAGTTGTTAGTGCCGGGTTGGCTCAAATATGTGTTTGTGCTGATTAATGCTGTGACTTTGTTTGGTTACTGGCGCGATAAAAAGGCGGCAGAGCAGCAAGCATGGCGTACTCAGGAAAGCACCTTGTTATTGTTAGGTTTAGCTGGCGGCTGGCCAGCGGCTTTTGTAGCGCAACACTGGTTTCGGCACAAAAACCGTAAAATCAGCTTTCAGTTATTGTTTTGGCTGACAGTGCTTTTGCACACTTCTGCCTTATACAGCTTGTGGTTATCCGGCTGGTTGCTGCCATAAGGGCAAAAACTGCGACCAGAAACAGAGCTTGCTCTATACCCAAACCACAAAGCGCGATAGATTAAGGAAAAAACGACTGCATTGCAGTTCAAACTATCGAGGGAACTATGCGCTTTACTCTATTATCCATCAGTTTAATCGCCGCTTTGGGTTTGCAGGCTCAGGCCGCAGACTTTAGTCAGCAGGCCAATAAAATCGCTCAAAGTACGCTTATTATCGACACTCATATCGATGTACCTTACCGCTTACATGACGATTGGGAAGATGTGACCAAAGCCACTAAAAGAGGTGAATTTGATTACCCCCGCGCCAAAGCCGGTGGTTTAAATGCACCTTTTATGTCGATTTATATTCCGTCCTCTTACGAGAAAAAAGGCGGCGGTTATTTGCTGGCGAACCAGCTGATTGACAATATGGAAGCTTTAGTGGGCCGCGCATCGGATAAATTTGCTATGGCCTACAGCAGCGCTGATTTAGTTAAACACTTTAAAGAAGGCAAAATCTCGCTAGCCTTAGGTATGGAAAACGGCACGCCTATCGAAGGCAAGCTGGAAAATCTGCAGCACTTTTATGACCGTGGTATTCGTTACATCACCTTAGCTCACTCCGAAAGTAATCATATAGCCGACTCCAGCTATGACTTACGCCGGCAGTGGAAAGGCTTAAGCCCTTTTGGTAAAGAGCTGGTCAAAGCGATGAATGAGACAGGTATTATGATTGACATATCTCATGTGTCTGACGATGCCTTTTATCAGGCCGTTGAGATCAGTAAAGTACCAGTCATTGCCTCCCACTCTTCATTACGGGCTTTTGTGCCGGGTTTTGAGCGCAATATGGACGACAAGATGATCAAGGCCCTGGCGAAAAATGGCGGTGTGATCCAAATTAACTTTGGTTCAGCTTTTGTCGTTTCAGCTGCCAATCAGTGGGGTTTACAACGGGATGGTGCTTTTAAAGCCTCAGGCCAGACCGATAAAGACGCTTTTACTGCAGAATATAAAAAGAAAAACCCCTATCCATTTGCCTCTTTAGCTAAGGTGCTGGATCATATCGACTATGTGAAAAAGCTGGTGGGCATCGACTATGTCGGCATAGGTTCTGACTTTGACGGTGTAGGTGATTCCTTACCTGAACAGTTAAAAGATGTGTCTATGTACCCTAACCTGATCCGTGGTTTGTTAGAGCGTGGTTACACAGAGCAGGAAATTGAAAAAGTTTTATCCGGTAATACATTGCGGGTTTGGCGTGCTGTCGAGGACTATGCAGCTAAACACTAGATTGAAGCAGTAGAGGTAGAGTAAATGGATTGGTTACGTCAGTTGTTCGAACACCCAGCCGATCCATTGCTGTTATCCGGCAGTTACGATCTTAGTTTGGTGCTGTTGTCGTTTTTAATTGCGGTCTTTGCCTCTGCTATGGCAATGCAGGTTACAGCACAGGCTATTAGTGTCAGTAAAAACTCGCTGCGTTTAATGATGCTTGGCAGTGGCAGTATCGCACTTGGCGGTGGTGTCTGGTCTATGCATTTTATTGGCATGCTGGCTTTTGCCTTATGCACAGATGTCAGTTATCACTTCGGTATTACTGCCTTATCCATGCTGCCCAGCATAGCCGCCTCCTGGGTAGCATTGGATCTCATCAGTAAAAAACACATCAGCCTGCCTCAGCTGTTGCTGGGTGGTTTATTGATGGGCGCAGGCATAGGCACTATGCATTACAGCGGTATGGCTGCAATGCAAATGTCGGTCGCTTTGCGTTACGACTTGCCGATGTTTTTATTGTCTATTCTGGTGGCAGTGGTACTTGCCATCATTGCCCTTTGGATCCGTTTTGGCTTAAAACGTTTTAATCTGGCACCACAGTGGCTGACGCTGCTAAGTAGTCTGGTAATGGGCGGCGCTATCAGTGGCATGCATTACACTGGCATGGCAGCGGCCCGTTTTGTTCCCCCTGTTGGTTTCCAACCAGATACACAAGCAGGCGAAATGCCTTTAGTGCTGGCAATGGGGATTACCTTCACCACCCTGATGATCAGCAGTTTAGTGGTCGCTATCAACCTGTTACTGAAGTACCGCGAAGCCAATGCGTTGGCTAAAGTCAGTGAAAGCCGCTTATTAGCCATGATGGACACAGCAGTAGACGGTATAGTCACCATTAATGCTCAGGGTTTGATTCAGAGCATGAACAAAGCTGCGGAGAAAATTCTTGGCTGGACAGCCGCTGAGCTACTGCATAAAAACGTCAATATCCTTACACCAGCTTTAATTCGCCCTGATCACGATTCCTATCTGCACAATTACCTGACGACAGGCGATGCCCAAATTATTGGCATAGGCCGCGATGTAGAAGCTGTGCATAAAAATGGCCATACTGTGCCAGTACGGCTGGCTATTGGCCATGCCAAATTGCCGGATGAAGATATTTTTGTCGCTTTTATCACCGACATCAGCAGTCGCCTGCAGATGGAGCAGGCATTAAAAGAAAACGAAGAAAAATTCCGCTCTTTGATTGGCAATATTCCTGGCGCGGCCTACCGCTGCCTGTTGAATGAAAACTGGGATATGCTGTTTATCAGTGACGCCATTGAAACCTTGTCCGGTTATCCTGCCAGCGATTTTATGTTGCCAATCCCGAAACGCAGCTGGTCTGACTTAGTGCACCCGGACGATAAAAGCACCACCACTCAGCTCGATTTGTATCAGGGCCATTTCACTATTGAATACCGGATTTTGCACAAAGATGGCTCTATCCGTTGGATGCTGGAATACGGTGAAGCGGTAAAATCAGCAGAAGGCGACATTGTCTGGCTGGATGGTTTTTTAATGGATATCAGCCAGCGTAAACAAATGGAAGTCGAGCTGCTCGAAGCCAAAGACAAAGCTGAACTGGCCGCAGAGAGCCGTAGTGCTTTTCTGGCCAATATGAGCCATGAAATCCGTACTCCGATGAATGCCATTATTGGCTTCAGCGACTTGTTGCTAAGCTCTGAATTGTCTGCTGAGCAGAAAAAACATCTGGTCACTATTCATGGTTCAGCCCATTCGTTATTGCATTTACTGAACGATATTCTCGACAGCGCCAAGCTGGAGAAAGGCAAACTTGAACTGG
>JAHIWM010000209.1 GCA_018815765.1 Gammaproteobacteria bacterium
ACAGTGCGGCTATTTTGCCCCACCAGCATCATCACTGTGCCCAGCACCACTTCGTTGCCATCCTGAGTGGCAGCGCCAGTGCGAAGTTGTTTGCCTATAGCCACAGCGGCTACATCTTTTACCCGAACCGGGCCATCGTCACGTTTGGCAATCACCAACTGACTAATGTCCTCTAAAGACTTTAATTGGCCAGGCGATCGGATCAGCCACTGCTCACCATTTCGCTCAATATAACCAGCGCCGACATTGCTGTTGTTTTGCTCCAGCGCTTGCGCCAAATCATCCAACGTCAGTTTAAAAGCCAGCAATTTAACCAGGTCAGGCGATACCTGATATTCGCGGACATAACCACCAATGGTATTAATTTCGGTCACGCCTGGTACTTTCAAAAGCTGCGGCCTTATCACCCAGTCCTGAATAGTGCGTAAATCCTCCGGGTTATAAGCCGAACCATCAGCTTTTTTGGCATCAGGTACGGCTTTGACTGTGTAGGAAAATATCTCGCCAAGGCCCGAGACTATAGGCCCCATTTCCGGATCTATGTCGGCTGGTAGTTCGTTTCTGACATTTTGCAGTCGCTCCGACACTTGTTGTCTGGCCCAATAAATATCAGTGCCTTCAGTAAAGACCACTGTCACTTGCGACAAACCATAACGAGATAAAGACCGGGTGTATTCCAGTTGCGGCAAACCCGCCATCGCGGTTTCTATGGCATAAGTAATACGCTGCTCGGTTTCCTGTGGCGAAAAACCTTCTGCTGCGGTATTAATTTGTACCTGCACATTGGTGATATCAGGCACGGCATCGACCGGCAAACGGGAAGCTTGCCACAGACCAGCCGCGGCCAATAACAGCGTCAGCAGCATGACGAGCACCGGCCTTGCCAGCGCTGTTTTGAGGATATTGTTTATCATCAGAAGCTCCTAGTGATCATGGCTGGCGCCAGACTTCATCACGTCGGCTTTGAGGATAAAACTATTGGTCGTAGCGTACTGCACACCCAGCGGCACACCGGATAACACTTCTACTTGCGTATCGTCGGCGCGACCCAGTTCAGGCATACGGATTTCAAACACATCCCCTACTTTGATAAAAATCACCGTTTTGCCATTCCATAACTGCAAGGCCGATTTTTTGATCACCAAAGCTGCATCCACTGTCGCCACTGTGACATCGGTTTTGACATGCATGCCTGGCCGCCAATGGCCGTCGGGATTGGCTAACACACCACGGGCGCGGGCTATATGGCCACCTGTCATTTGTGGCGCTATGTAGCTGATTTGACTGACTGCAGCTTGATGGCCATGTAAATCTTTGACCAAAAACTCCTGCCCTAACTTCAGCTGTTCTGTATCCGAAGGGAAAGCCGACATTTCGATATACACCGATGAAAAATCGCTGATTTCCACTATCGGTTGCTCTGAAATTTTGGCGCCCACACTGACATATTTTGCCGTCACCTCCCCTGCTGCTGGCGCAAAAACAGAATAGTTTTTTAAGCTCACCGGGTTTTGCACTGTGGCAAGCAGCTGACCTTTAGTCACTTTATCGCCAACTTTGACCGCCAGTTGTTGCACCACACCTGCATAAGCAGCTCCGACCTGATACTGCTGCTCCGGCACAGGCGCTACGACGCCAAATAAATGCAGCTGAGTCTGAATTTGACCTGGCTGGGTTTGCTGCAGTTCTATACCGGCTTTTTGCACAGAACGCTCTGACAACTCAGTGCGGCCTTCAAAAGAGTCGTAATGCCATTCGAAGTTTTTGCCCTGATAACTGGCGCTGATTCCCACTTCGAAGGAGTGAGGTTCACGGATCACTTTATCCCCAAGCCAATAATCCAGTTCAGGGCTGAAGTTAACAAGCTCAGCAGCTTCGCCTAAACGCTGTAAAGTCACCTGCAGTTTTAGCTCTGTGGTTTTGATTGGCTCGCCGTTTTGATACAAATAAAGCCGCAGTTCAGGCTCTACTTCGGTTTCGTAAATAGTCACTTCCAGAGCAAAGTCATCTTGTGTCAGCAAACGACCGCCATGTGGGCCTTTGGCGGCTTCTTCATGCTGATGTTCAGCCTGTTCTTCGTCGTGTTCATCACCATGGGCATGGACAATGGCGGTAAAACTAAGGCTGATAGCGAGCACTAAAATAGATAAAAAATTCATTGAGATAGCTCCTGTTGTGGAGGGAGATCGGAAAGAGTGTGCTGCTTGGTCAAGGCTTCTGGACCGTTGACCACCATAGGTAAACCGGTCAGACGTTCCAGTTCTAACAGCTGCAAATGCAAAGCGTATTGCAGGTCAATGATGGTGCGTTTGGCCAACAAAATTTCCTGCTGTGCAGCAAGTAAGTCGGTCATATCAAATATGCCTTGCTGATAACCAGCCAGCATTTGATCCAGCACTTGTTGTGACAGCGGGATCACGGCTTTTTGGTAATCGCGAATGTGCTCACTGAATTGAGTCAGCTGCAAATGACTGCGCTCTATTTGCAATTGCAGTTGCTGCATGTTCTGGTGCTGCTGCAGCTTGGCTTGTTCGGCCAAAGCTTCGCTGGACAAAATGGCGCCCTGATTCGGATTCTCCAGCGCCAGCGGCATACTAACCTGCAGCACAAAAGCATTGTCGTTGCTTTGCTCATTGCGGCGTAGTCCTGCGCCCAGAGTTAAATCAGCCTGACCTAAAGCTTTAGCAAGCTGCAACTGACTATCCAACAGCCGGTTTTGCGTCAGCCACCACTGCAACTGCGGGGCTTGTTGCAATTGGCTCAGCACATCAGCGAGTTGAGGCAAAGTGGGAAGCACAGTTAAATCACCAGATACCGCATCAAAGTCAGGCTGCTCTGCCCAATGACTGGCCAGCTGACGCAGGTTCACCAGCTTTTCGGCCAACAGACTTTTCTGCTCCATCCGGCTTTGCAGTACTTTCAGCTCCAGCCGGGTGATATCGGCATCTGTTACATTACCCGCTTTAGCGCGATGTTTTGCTGCTGCAAGTGCTTGTTGCTCAGTGGCAATTTTTTGCTCTGTCCACTTAAGCAGCGCTTGTTGATGCAACAACTGCAAAAAGCTGCGCATAGTGGCCGCCAGCGCATCCACTTTATCCAGCTGGTATTGCTGCTCTGTTAATTTGCTTTGCCATTGGGTTAACTCAAGGCGCTTTTGGCGTTTATCACCCAATTCAATCAATTGACTCAGGCTTAAGGTCAGTTCGGCGCTTTTAACACCAGCGCTGTCGCCCGTACCCAGCACATCGGCCAGTTCCAGCTGAAGTTCAGGGTTAGGCCGCATTCCGGCGCTGATAGCTGCTGCATCATTGATACGCTGCTGATAGGGATACAATTGCAAGCCAGGGCTCTGCACCACCGTGCGTTTTAACGCTTCGGCAAGGTTAAGTTCTGTCGCCTGGGATGGATTAACCCACAGCCACATTAAGGCCAGCAGCATAAAAGCCGCATGGCTGGTTTTTATAGTCATAACTACATCCAATAAATTATTGAAATAAAATTGAAAATCTAATTTTTAAATCAATATTTACTGATTAGGCGGCGGAACTGGCGGGCTGTAAGTGGTGGTAATTATGGCGTATTGAGCTAAGCCTGATGCTTTATGCACGGCAGGAGCTGCAGACACTGCATAAAGTTCGGCTATATAGCAGGCAACATGAGCATGGGTTTGATGATGGCCATCCTTGTGCTCTGCGGCTTCATCTTCGCTCTCATCAACAGAGCAATGCTGATGTTCAGTGTGACTGGAATTATCCAATACAGAAAACGGATGATTCTCCGCTGGTAAATGCATAACAATGCTCTCACAGGCCGAAACGGCGTGATTCAGCATGATCAGCATTAACAACACAAAGCGGAGAATGGGTTTTGGCATAAAGCCCTCGATAAGAATTGTTCTCATCATAGCCTTAAACCCTTCGTTAACTCAAGCGATCAAATCAGGGTTATAAATAGGCTTCAAAGGCTTTTGAGTAGAGTTCTACAAATTCACCTTGTTGATTTTTAACAATAAACAAAGCCGCTATCTGTTGCTGGTTAGCAAGCTGCATGGCTTTTTCCACACCCATCACCATAAAAGCGGTAGAGAGGCCATCCGCTGTCATACAGGATGGATGAATCACGGTAGATGACAACATCATATGGGTAATAGGTTTGCCGGTTTTAGGGTCTATTAAGTGGGAATAACGCTGGTTGTTTTCTTCAAAGAAAATGCGGTAATCACCAGAGGTCGCTG
>JAHIWM010000210.1 GCA_018815765.1 Gammaproteobacteria bacterium
AAATAAGCCTCCACCTTCAGTGCCCACCCACAACTGTCCTTTGGCATCGCCCCGCACTTCATTGACTAATGAGGACACAGGATCCACAGGCCGCCATTGCTGATCCTGCAATAATGCTAAACCACCACGGGAACCCCCTAATAACAAACGACCTTGGGGATCTAAATGCAAAGCTCTGATACCGGAATCCGGCAGCCCAGTTTGTTGTTCACGGCCAAAAACTCTAAATTCACGCCCATTGTAGCGGGCCACGCCTTCCCAGGTTGCAAACCAAAGGTAGCCGTCCGGGGTCTGACTGATACTGTTGATCGTGTTGTGGGGCAAGCCCTGGCGTGTATTCCAGCTTTCGCGGAAGTAATCAGTTAAAGCAGCGGTAGCAGCCGAGGCAGGAAACGACAGAGACAAAAAAAGCTGTAGCAAAAATGCAGTGAAATAAACACCGGCAGTTTTTCCATCTAAGACTTTGATAAATTTGATACAAATTAACATCAGCGCCATCCCAGTCAGCAGATGGTTTCATTTTTTCTAATAAAGCCACCTTACTCTATTTTTATGACCGGGAAAACTAAAAAAGTATAAAACCAGATGACGTTATGATGACGTAGTTGTTACAGCCTGAGCGGTCGACTCCCGCACTACCAGAGTTGGGGCCACTTTTGCTGCCACTTGTTGCGCTGCTTTATCATTTTGTTCAATCACCATAATCATTTTGGTGGTCGCTAACTGCGCCATTTGTCTTACCGGCCTTTTGATGGTAGTTAAAGCAGGTATCACTCTGGATGCCAGCAAGTTATCATCAAAACCGGCAACAGACAGCTGTTGTGGAATGGCAATGCCCATTTGGTGAGCTACTTTCAGCACACCAGCTGCCATCTGATCGTTATTGGCAAAAATGGCTGTCGGCAAAGGCGTTTGGCTTAAAAGACTGCGGGCACATTCAATACCGGTTTCGTAGGTATTATTGCCTTCCATAATACGTTCAGCTTTCAGCGCTATACCATAAGCCGACAAACCTAATTTAAAACCCTCCATCCGTTCTGTGGATGATTTATAGCGCTGCGGGCCGCTGATAAATGCAATATCCTGATGGCCTAACTGAGCAAAATAACGTGCCATTTCAGCCGCAGCAGATCGATCATCCGACACCACTATATGCTGAGGTTCATCAATAACAACAGAGGTAAGCCGTACATAAGGCCGTCCGGCATTTTTTAGTGCTTCAGCCAAAGACTCCAGTTCAGACACTGGCGGTAGAACTATCACACCATCCAGCTTGGATCTGTTGATAAAATTCAGGCAATCCTGCACCAGGGTTTCACTGCGATAACGACAAGGGTGCACCACCAACTCGTAACCCAGAGTAGAGCAAATTTCCAGCACCCCACGTTGTACGTCATCTAAATACAACGCATCCGGGTTATCGTAAATTAAACCTAATAAATAAGACCGGCTGGATGCTAACCCCCGGGCCTGAGTGTTTGGCGAATAATTCAGTTCAGCGATAATTTTTTCGACCCGGACTCTGGTGCTGTCACCCACACTTAAAGAGCCATTGATCACCCGTGACACAGTGCGTTTGGACACACCAGCCAGACGGGCAACATCATTAATGGTCGAACTTTTTTGTATCATCCACTTTTCCTATTATTTATCGTTGGCCAGCAAAGCAGGCCGGTAGCACGCCAGACTGATTTCAATAGCAGCTTGTTTTACGGCAGCAACCAATTCAGGCAAACGTTGTTTGCACAAAATACTGGTCAAGCCTGTGACTCCAACAGAAGCAACCACTGCGCCCTGAGCATTACGTATAGGCACAGCAATACAACGTACATTGGCCTGATACTCCTGATCATCTATTGCATAACCCCGGCCTAAAACGCTTTGCAATTCTACCCGCAAGCAGGCCAGATCGGTAATGCTTTGTGGCGTCCGGGCAGGCATTTGCTGCAAACCAGGCAAAGTAGCCAGTTGATCAAAATAGTTAAAGGCTAAAAACACCTTGCCGCCGGCAGAACAATGCAAGTCGGCCAGAAATCCTGGTCGTGCAGCCAAATGACTCGGATTAGGACTGTCACAGACTTCCGCTATTAAAGCACCATCTGGTCGTGGCAATGCCAGATGACTGGTGAGGCCGCTGCTTATCGTCAGTTTATGTAGTACTGGCACTGCCAGTTGATGCAAATGATGGTGCTGTAATAAATCCAGCCCCATCTTGTATAAACTGCTGCCGACGCGGTATTTTTTACCTTCTTTGTACAACATTTGTTGCTGACAAAGGGTTTGTAAAATACGAAAAGCGCTGGTTCTTGGCACCATCAACTGGTGTTCAAGCTGAGATAAAGTTAAACCAGAACCTGATGCCGCCACTAACTCCATCATGCGGCAGGCATTGGCAAGATTTGGGATCAAATAACTGGTCATAACAGCTCCTAAAGCCCAAAAAGATTAGGCAAAAATTCACTGATCGCTGGCACGTAAGTCACCAGCAATAACACCACCACCATAGCCGCATACATAGGTAACAGCGGCTTGATCAACGACTCCAGTTTGGTTTTGGCTACAGCACAAGCAACAAAAAGCACACTGCCCACAGGTGGCGAAACTAAACCAATAGACAGGTTCAAAATCAGCATAATGCCAAAATGCAACGGGCTCATACCCAGCTCAACGGCAACAGGCAGGAAGATAGGCGTGAAAATCAGCACAGCTGGGGTCATATCCATAAAAGCGCCCACCACCAGCAAAATAATGTTGATCAATAACAAAATCAGCAGCGGGTTTTCGCTTAAGGTTAATAAGCCCTGACTAACAGTTTGTGGAATATTTTCATAAGATAATATCCAGGACATAGCCGCAGAAGTGGCAATAAGCGCCATCACTATGGCGGTAGTTTCAGCTGATTTCAGTAGGATGGCGGGCAGTTCTTTCACTTTGACTTCGCGATAGACACAAACCGCCAGAATAAAGGAGTAAACCACTGCAATAGCACCAGCTTCTGTCGCGGTAAAAGCGCCACTGATAATGCCACCTATCACCAGAACTATCATGAGCAGACTAGGAATAGCTGCCGCCATTTTTTTGAAAGTTAAAGACAACGGCAGACGGGCGGCCAGTGGATAACCTTTCATTTTGGCGTAACCGGCACAAACCACCATCAATCCCAAACCTAACAAAATACCCGGCAAATAGCCTGCAACAAACAAAGCAGCAATAGACACACCACCGCTGGCGATGGCATAGACAATCATAATATTGCTTGGAGGGATCAGCATCCCTGTGGTCGCTGCTGCCGCTGTTACCGCAGCGCTGTAATTGACGTCATAACCCTGTTTTTTCATTTCCGGCACCATAAAACTGCCAATGGCAGAGGTTGCTGCGACTGCAGAACCCGAAATAGCGCCAAATAACATACAAGACAACACATTCACCAGCGCCAAACCACCAGGCAAACTTCCTACCAGGGCCATAGCGGCTTCAATTAAACGTTTGGCAATACCGCCCCGCCCCATCAGAAGTCCTGACAGCACAAAAAACGGAATGGCCAACAAAGCAAAGCTATTTAAGCCACCTGCCATACGCTGCGCCAGCGTAGTAACTGCCGGTAATAAATCCATCGACAGCAACATGGTGCACAAAGTGGCTAAACCAATACAAAAGGAAATAGGTACGTTCAGTAATAACAACGCAAAAAATACAGTAATTAAAATAAGTGCAGACCATTCCATTATTCAGACTCCTCTGCCGGGACTAATTGAATTTTTGCCGCCAGACAGCGCAGCTGACATACACCATAAAAAGCGATTAACACACCGGCTAAAGGCAAGACCAGATAGATCCAGGCCATGCGAATGCCTAAAGCTGCCGACATTTGATTTAGCTCGAAAGTGAGCCACACCAGTTCACCACCACCCCAGACCATCACTATGGAAGAAAACACCACCACAGCGGCAGTCAGCACAAAAGCAATACGGTGTTGCCACACAGCTGGCATACGGCTGGTGACAATATCCAAGCCTAAATGCTGACCGGTGCGATAGGCATAAGCTGCGCCTAACATCGCGATCCACAACAATAAACAACGGGCGATTTCTTCAGTCATTGAACTGGGATCACTTAGCACAAAACGCGACAAGACCTGCCAGCACACCACCAGCACTATGCTTGCCATCAGCAGCATTAAACTGCGCTTTAACAGCCAATCGACTAGCAGCACTAACTTAGTCATTGGACACCTCCGCAGTTTCAGCCTGAACCAACGCAATTTCAGCCATCAGGTCACCTACTTCAGTGCCCAACAGAGATTGGTGCAGTGGTTGAACAGCAGCAGCAAAAGCGGCTTTATCCGGATAAATCACTTCAACGCCTGCAGCTTTTACTTTGGCAAGGGCATCGTCACTGGCTTTTTGCCATAAATCGCGCTGGAAACGTACTGAGTCTTTCATCGCCAGTTCCAGCCAGCCTTGCTGCTCTGTCGTCAAACTTTTCCAGACAGGTAAACTCATTAAAATCACGTCCGGCACTGAGGTATGTTCGTCCAGACTGTAGTATTTGGATAACTCGTAATGACGGGATAAATAGAAACTTGGGGGGTTATTTTCTGCGCCATCCACCACACCTTGTTGCAAGGCTGTATAGAGCTCGCCCCAATCAACGGGTGTCGCAGCGCCCCCTAAGGTTTGTACCATCTGCACAGCTGTCTGACTGTTTGGTACACGGAATTTTAAACCTTTTAAATCAGCGGGCAGATGCACAGCTTTATTCGTGGTGTAAAAACTGCGGCTGCCGGCATCGTAATAACCTAAGCCATGCAAACGGGCGCCGTGCATCGAGTTGAGTAAATCCTGCCCTATAGAGCCGTTTAACACAGCCCATAAATGTGCACTGTCTCTGAACACATATGGCACACTAAACACCTGCATCTTAGGCACAAAACCTTCCAGCGGACTGGCAGATACTTTAGTTAAAGCCAGACTGCCAATTTGCAGCAGTTCAATCAGTTCGCGCTCTGAGCCCAACTGGCCGCCGCTATAGATCTGAATATGCATCTGGCCTTTGGAATAATGCTCAAGCCGCTCAGCCATATAGACCATAGCTTTGTGAACCACATGCTCCTGATCCAACGAATGACCCATGCGTAAGGTGATCTGATCTTGCTGGCGCTGGCAGCCTGTGGTGAATAGCAGAGTCGCTAAACCGCAGCACAGCAGCACGCCGCGCAGTGAAAAGAGTTTCATCGTCTAACCTACCTGTTGTATTTTTTATAAGTCAGCGCTCGTACGGCTGGCGCTGTCGAAGGGCTACTGTCTGTTGCAGCAATTACGCCCTGTTTTACTAAACTGTTATTAACCGGAGCTCTCCCCAGAGCTCCGTGGCCCTTATCTCAATTGATCAGGGCCAAATTTATCCATATCGTGATAATCCAGATTTTCACCCGCCATACCCCAGATAAAAGCATAACTGCCAGTACCTACCCCACTGTGAATGGACCAGGGCGGAGACACCACCGCCTGTTCATTGCCCATCCACAAATGACGGGTTTCTTTGGGTTCGCCCATAAAGTGGCACACAGCCTGGCCTGGAGTCAGATCAAAATAGAAATAAGCTTCCATCCGTCTGTCATGCTGATGTGCTGGCATGGTATTCCAGACACTGCCCTGACTGAGTACTGTTAAACCCATTTGTAGCTGACAGGTTTGCACCACTTCTTTAATCATTAACTGATAAATAATGCGCTCATTGCTGGTCGCTAAAGCTCCCATTTCGAGCTTTTTACAATCAGCCATCCGAACATGTTGCACCGGATAAGCGTGATGAGCAGGGGTAGAATTTAAGTAAAACTTTGCCGGCTCCTGCGCGTTTAAGCTATGAAAGCTGACATTTTTACAGCCCATACCGACATACAACGCTTCTTTGTTCGCCAGCTCGTATTTGTTGCCGTCGACTTCCACATAGCCAGTGCCACCGACATTGATCACACCCAGTTCACGGCGTTGCAAAAAAAACTCAGCTTTGAGCGCGTCTACGGTTTGCAGTACCACGGGCGCATTCACAGGCACAGCGCTGCCAACCATCAAACGTTCATAGTGGGTGTAACACAACACCAGTTGATCAGCCTGCATCAGGTTGTCGATCAGAAAGTTCTGTCGCAGCTTTTCGGTGTCGTAGTGTTTGACATCATTTGGCGCTGTAGCAAAACGGTTTTCAAAAATTACATTCATTGTATTCTCCTGCGTTCACTGGCATAAATTAGCCTTAACGGGCCAGCCAGCCTCCATCCACGGCCAACACATGACCATTGACATAATTACTGGCGCTGCTGGCCAAAAACACAGCTGCGCCTGCTAAATCTTCAGGTTCCCCCCAACGGCCTGACGGGATCCGTGCCAGAATCGCCTGATTACGAACTTCGTCCTGCTGCAAAGCAAAGGTATTGTCAGTACGGAAATAACCCGGAGCTATGGCATTGATATTTAAGCCTGAAGCAGCCCATTCGTTAGCCAAAGCTTTGGTTAAACCCGTAATGGCGTGTTTACTGGCGGTATAAGCTGGTACCGTAATACCGCCACTGTAAGACAACATCGAAGCAATATTGATAATTTTGCCCTGACCCCGTTTTAGCATTTCAGCCCCCAACAACTGACTTAATAAAAATGCTGAATCCAGATTCACCCGCATCACGTTTTGCCACTCTTGCATTGGATAATCCACTGCAGGTGCGCGGAAAATAGTGCCACCACAGTTCACCAAAATATGCACTTCGCCCAATGCCAAAGCGTTTTGCGCTAATTCACGGACCTTGTCTAAATCAGATAAGTTAGCAGCCAAGGCAAAAGCCTGACGACCCTGCGCCTCAATTTCAGCTGCCGTCTTACTGGCGCCATCCAATTGAGAACTGCAACAAATCACCGAAGCTCCGGCTTGGGCTAACGCCTGCGCAATGGCTTTACCTAAACCACGGCTGGCACCAGTGACTAATGCCCTTTGCCCTTTTAATGAAAATAAAGCCGACATTCTTTGACTCCTTTTTTGTCTGAATTGCTGCGACTTACTCTTACCGCATCAGAGCACAGTCACGACAGATTTAATGCTCAAAATACCTGTGAAGTTCAGCGCTATCAGAATTAATTTCACATCTGGAACAAAACCTATTTTATCTGACCCCAAATTGTGCAACATTATTAATATAAAACAACAAGTTAACCATCAACACCAAATAAAACCTTATGACATGACTGATTTTTTTTTGTGCGACGTTTGACAGTAATCTAAGCTTGGTGTTAGCTTTTTGCCATCGGTGGCACAAAATTGCAAGCATTTTTTGCCACCGGTAGACAAAATCAACAGGGAGTCGCACAAAGCGTCTTCCATTATTAAAAATACAGCTGGCATGCACTGGCTGAACGCTTTGAACCAGACAGGACGAGGTAGAGATCATGGCCAAAACCAACACGCCATTTCACCCGAATAAAATTGCTTTAGCTTTAGCTATTGCAGGTTGTACTTCAGTATTTTCTGTATCTGCACAAGAAACGGCTGAAACGAAAAAAGCCGAAGAAAGAATTGAAGTGATCGAAGTGAAAGGTAGTTTCCGCGATTCGTTATCCAACGCTTTAAATCAAAAACGTCAGTCCGATGGCGCCATCGACGCCATTCTGGCCGAAGATATTGCCGACTTCCCGGATTTAAACCTGGCGGAATCTTTACAACGTATTCCTGGTATTGCCATTTCACGTGCCGCAGGGGAAGGTCGTCAGATTTCAGTACGGGGTTTAGGCCCTGAATTTACCCGTGTCCGTATCAACGGCATGGAAGCAGTGTCCACCAGCGGTGGTACTGACCAGATAGGCGGCGCTAACCGCGGCCGTGGTTTTGACTTCAATACCTTCTCTTCTGACTTATTCAGCTCTTTAACTGTGCGTAAAACTGCATCAGCCGATGTGGAAGAAGGCTCATTAGGTGCAACAGTCGACTTAAAAGCAGCTCAGCCTTTTGATTACGACGGTTTTACTTTTGCAGCTTCTGGCCAAATGGGTTACAACGATTTATCCGAAAAGTCTGATCCTAAAACTTCGTTTTTAGTCAGCAATATTTTTGCTGACGGTAAAATCGGCGCATTGTTTTCAGCTTCGTATTCAGAACGTCAGTTAAAAGATCAGGGCGCCAGTACAGTGCGCTGGAATAGTGTCAACGACTTTGGCAGCTATCAGGGCGATACAGCTGCTCCTGAATTAGCTGAAATTAACGCTGCCGCCAGACCACGTTTACCGCGTTACGATTCCTACACTCATGATATGGACCGTTTAGGTTTAAGCTCTTCTTTCCAGTTCAGACCAAATGACGATACAAAAATTGATTTAGATATTTTGTATGCAAAAACAGATGCGACCCGTAATGAAGTATTTTTACAGGGTATTTTAAACGCCGGTGCCAATATTACCGGACCTGGTGTAGCTCCGTCAGGTAATACAGGTGTGATGAATGTTGTTGATTATTTTATCGATGATACCAACACCATGACCTACGGCAGTTTTGAAAATGCTACCATCCGCGCCGAAAACCGCTTTGATGAACTCAGCACTGAGTTTTTGCAATACAACTTGTCATTAAAACAGCATCTGACTGATGATCTGAGCATGGATGCGATGATTGGCACCGCCACATCAGAATTTGATAACCCGGTTCAGACTACTTTAGTGGCCGAAAAGCGTGGTGTTGAATTTGCCTATGATTACCGTGGCGGCAACAGAGAAAGCCCGGCTCTGACTTATGGTGCTGGTGTATTTGATCCAAATGGCTGGACTTCTAACAGTGTGCGCCTACGTCCACTCGGCGCAGAAAACACTTTTGACACAGCAGAGCTGAATTTTACTTACCTGCTAAGCGACAATATGACGTTAAAAGCGGGTTTACATTACAAAGACTTTAGCTTTGAAACCTACGAAGCACGCCGTCAGTCTGAAAACGGTGCAGGAATTGTCTATACCCCGGATTTGTTAATGCAACATGATTCAGGCTTGGGCAGTCAACCTGTCTGGTTAGTACCTGACTTTGCAGCCGTAGATGCTCAGTATGATATTTACAGCAATACAGGGGCTTTTGCCGTCAGTGCCGATTTCCGTCGCCCGGATAACTACTCAGCAAAAGAAGAAACTTTAGGGGCTTATCTGCAACTTGGTTTTGATACAGACATTGCCGATATGCCGCTGCGTGGTAACGTCGGTGTACGCCATGTTAAATCAGACCAGACATCTACAGCATGGGCCACTTTTGCAGCTACACCAACCCAAATTACCGCTGAACATGACTACAACGAATTATTACCGTCAATCAATCTGGCATTAGAGCCATGGGAAGATGTGATAGTACGTTTTGGTGCTGCTGAAGTAATGGCCCGGGCCGGTTTAGGTTCTATTCGTCCTGATGTGTCTGTTTCAGTATCTGGAGGCAGCCGCTCAGTATCAGGTGGTAATCCACAACTTGAACCAACCAAAGCACGGACTTACGATTTAGGCTTTGAATTTTATTTCTCTGACGAATCGATGTTAGGTGTGGCGTTTTTCTTTAAAGATATCGACAGCCATGTACAAACCTTACGCGAAACCAAAGCCTTTACAGAAACCGGTTTACCGATTCAGGCTGCCATTGATGCCTGTACAGCTGGTCCTGGTTACAATGCGGATTGTAATGAAAATGTGGACTGGCAGGTCACTACACCACTGAATGGTCCTGGCGGAGACTTAAAAGGTATGGAAGTCAGCTATCAACTGCCTTTCACTTTCTTACCAGAGTTCTGGAACAGATTTGGCTTTATCGCTAACTACACTTATGTCGATGCACAGATGGATTATATCAACGCAGCTGGTGTAGTGCAGGCAACCCGTGACTTAAACGGTTTGTCAAAAAATACCTCTGCCGCCACTCTTTACTACGAACATGAAGCCTTAAACGCTCGTGTGTCCATGGCAAAACGTGGTAAATACCTGACCACAGCAGTAGGCCGTGATAACAACGATATGGAAGGCACCAACGCCACCACTAACGTGGATGCATCACTCTCCTACGCGTTAAATGACAATTGGAAAATCAGTTTTGAAGCGCTAAACCTGACTGACGAAGTGGATGATCAATGGGTTGACTCAGCCGGTAACCGTCTGACTTATTACCATGAAACAGGTCGTCAGTATTATGTAGGCGCTCAATACAAGTTTTAATCTCTCTCATCGCTTAGCCAAGGATGGCGGCTTTGGCGTGACCTGTTGTCTTTCGACTCAGGTCACGATTTTGTTTTACTTTTACAATAGGTAACAGCCGTGATCTATGTTTTGAAGCGACCTTTGCTGATTTCCAGCCTCACCTTAAGTTTTTTAGCCGCCTGTGGTAAACCAGCACCTATCACTGAACAACAGCCTGTTGCAATTCAGCCACCAGTAGCAACAGCTATTGCTACCTTAAGCATTCATAACCCCTCTGATTTTTCACGTTCACAAGAGGCGATTTATCTTCCTGCTACAGACTTAGGTCTGGCAGAAACTGCAGTACAGAATTCCGGCTTTATTGCGACCAGCGCAAAAGGCCAATTGCCTTCACAGTGGATTGACCGCAACGCTGATGGCCAAAAAGATACTTTACTCATTAGCCCCACTCTGAGTGCTGGTGAGACGTTAGAGCTACAAATTACTGCAGGCACAGCCACAGAGCTGCCGAAACAAACTCAGGCCGAAATTTCGCAAAAAACCGGCGGCCAGTGGCAAGACAAAAAGTACGTTGGTGGCCATTTTGAAAATGTCAGCAGTCTGACTCCTCCACCGCAGTACACAGATCACAGTGAATTTATCCGTTACGAAGGCCCTGGTATCGAATCCGATAAAGTGGGGTACCGCATTTATCTCGACTGGCGCAACGGCTTTGATATTTTTGGCAATAAAACCGGCAAGCCGGTGCTGGATCAAATAGGTTTGGATGGTTACAGCTCCTACCATGAGATGTTGCCCTGGGGCACAGATGTGCTCAAAGTTGGCAAAGCTGTGGGTGCAGGTGGTTTTGGCTACTGGGATGGCAGCAAAGTAGAGCGAGTCTCTCAATTGGACGGTCATACAGCCACTATTATTGAAAATGGTCCTTTGTATTCGGCCCTTACCATCGACTACAAAAACTGGCAAATTGCCGGTAAAACTCTGGATGTGAAAGCTCATTTATCGATGACAGCGGGCAGCCGTCTATTGCAAAACCGTCTGACCTTAAGCCAGCCGCTGGATAATCTGGCGCTTGGTATAGTAAAACTCCCTGACACTCAACTGCTAACCGGCACATTGGAAAGCAGTGGCCATACTTATACGTACCTTGCGACTTACGGCAAACAAAGCCTGGACGGTGCCAACCTGGGTATGGCAATTTTATTTAAACGTGGCAAGCTTGAAAAGTTAACCACAGACGAACACAACCATGTCGCAGTGATGAATGTATCAGGCCAGCATCTGGAGTATTACCTGTTAGGCGCATGGCAACATGAACTGAATGGCATCACTAACGAGCAGCAATTTGTTGAGTATTTGCAGCAGGAAGTGGAACGTTTAACCCTGACACCCCGCCTGAGATTAAAAACAGAATTAACCAAAGCCCAAACCAGTCAAGCACTGACCAGTGAACGTGCTTTGTACTGGAGCCAGCAATTAGCCAACTCGGAGCTGAACCGTCAGGCAGGCCAGTATTATTGGGGTGGCTGGGATACCGAACGTGACCGCCCTGTCGCCTTTGAATACACCACAGGTTTATTGGTGCAGGCTTTTGATGACTTAAATAAATATGCGGCTAACCCGGCTTATCAGGCCGTGATCGACAAAATGGCCGACAGCTTTGTTACTGCTGACGGCACTATCCATAGTTATGACGCCAGCAAATTTAATATCGACAGCATCAATAGCGGCAATCTACTGCTACGGGTGTTTGAACACACCAAAGAACCTAAGTATCAGTTGGCAGCGCAGGCATTACGCGAACAGTTAAAACATCACCCAAAAACCTCAAACGGTGCTTTTTGGCATAAGAAGATTTACCCGAGTCAGCTGTGGCTGGATGGGGTTTATATGGGCATGCCGTTTTTAGCCTACTACAGCAGCCTGTTTGAACAGGGTGCAAGTCTGGAGCAGGCGGTGCATGAGTTTGTAGTGACCCGTGAGCAGTTACGTGATGACAAAACCGGTTTGTATTTCCATGCCTGGGATGAGTCCAAACAAATGGACTGGGCCGATAAAAACACAGGTCGTTCAGCTTACTTCTGGGGCCGCGCTATTGGTTGGTTAGCTATGGCATTGGTCGATGTGTTGGATTATATCCCTGCGGATAACACCGAATTACGTCAGCCTTTACTGAATATGGTGACCGAACTGGCGGCAGATTTAGCCAAGTATCAGGACCCTGAAAGCGGCGTCTGGTATCAGATTATGGATAAAGCCGGCGAGCGTGGTAATTATCTGGAGTCCAGCGGCAGCAGTATGTTTGTCTACTTTTATGCCAAAGCCATCAATAAAGGCTATTTGCCAAAAGACCAGTATCTGGATATCAGTAAAAAAGCCTGGCAAGGCCTTTTAAATGAATTTGTACTGGTGCATCCGGATGACAGCATCAGCCTGACCACTATGGTGCAGGTCGCAGGTTTAGGTGCAGGTCGGGATGGCAGCTATCATTACTATATGAGTGAACCTATCTACCGCAATGACAGCAAAGGTACAGGGCCATTTATTATGGCTGGTGTGCAAATGTCTCAGTTGTTAAAGGATTAACGAATGTGGTCCCTGTTTATAAGGCTGAGTGCACTGGCTTTGTGCCTGCTTTGCCTGAACCTGCACGCCAGTGAGCAACCACTGCGCTTGCAGGTGGCTTTAGATGGTTCAGCGCCTTTTAGCTCTGTTCAACAGGCGCTGGACTCCTTACCTTCGACTCAGCAATGGGCCTTGATTGAAATTGGCCCTGGTATTTATAAAGAAAAACTCTACCTGACCCGTGATAAAGTCATTTTGGCGGGTAGCGGTAAAACCAGTACCACTATTGAATTCGCCGAACTTCGCAAAAACTATTTAAAACAGCAGCCTGATGACTGGGGTTCTGCTGTGGTTAATATCAAAGCCTCCGACATAGTGCTGCTGGATTTAACCGTATTCAACAGCTACGGCGCTCTGTATGGCGATCACGACCATCAGTTTGCTATTCGTGGTTTTGAGCAGGCCAGCCGCATCATCACAGACCAATGCCGCGTGATAGCGGGTGGAGCTGACAGTTTAAGTTTATGGAATAAAAAGGGCCTGTATTACCACAGCAACTGTTACTTTGAAGGCCATGTCGATTATGTTTGCCCACGCGGCACAGCCTGGGTCAGACAAAGCCAGTTTTATAGTCAGGCCACTGAAGCATCACTCTGGCACGATGGTGAATTGGATCAAAACGCGAAGTTAGTGGTCACAGACTCCAAGCTATCTGGTATTCAGGGCTTTTTACTCGGCCGTCGTCATTATGACGCCCAGTTTTATCTGCAAAATAATCAGTATTCAGCTTTGATGGCAGATAAACCTATATTCCGTAAAACCTATCCGGATGAACCCAGCCGCGACAGAGCCAACTTATGGGGCGAGCGTAGTTATTTTAGTGGGTCCAGTGGTGCAGATTATCGCTGGTTACAAAACAACTGGCCTAAAGCAGTATCTCAGATCACCGAAGATTGGGTTTATCAGGGCCAGTGGCAACCAGAACAGTTGTTAAAAACCATCCGCAGCTGGTTAAAAGCCAAAACCAATACTCCGCCAACCAAGCTTTATCTGGTGGGTGACTCCACTATGTCGAATAAACCCAATCTGGCTTATCCGGAGCGTGGTTGGGGTCAATTATTGCCTGAATTTATGCTGCCGCAATTGCAAGTTGTCAATTTAGCAGCCAATGGCCGCAGCACCTTACGTTTTTTAAACGAAGGCCGCTGGCAAATGCTACTCGATGAGCTACAAGCTGGTGATTATGTGTTGATCCAGTTTGGCCATAACGATCAAAAACAAGACGACCCAAAACGTTATGCAGAGGTCAATACGCGTTACCCACAGCTGCTGCAGCAGTTTATCCGCGAGGTCAAAGCTAAAGCCGCTATTCCGATGCTGGCCAGCTCGATTTGCAGGCGGAATTTTGAAGGCAACAGCTTGGAACGGGATTTAGCCGCCTACGCAACTCAAGCTGAACAGCAGGCTGCATTGGCACAAATCGACTTTTTTGATTTGCAGCAGCAAAGCTGTGATCTATGGCAAGACTTAGGCCCAGCTGGCAGCCAGCCTTATTTTATTCAGGTACCTGCTGCTTTGTATCAGAAATTCCCGGATGGCAAAACCGACAACACCCATCTGTCGGTGCAAGGGGCTGCAAAAGTTGCTCAGCTGTTTGCTTTGGAATTGCAGAGACAACAGCATCCTCTCGCTAAGTACGTCTACAGAACTAAACTCTAACCAGACTTTAACTTACAAGCCAGTCGCGAACTCTTGCGCTGGCTTTTACCAGTTGCCAGCTTTCGCTGCCATTAAAAGACGCGTAATCCACCACAGCTTTAATCAGTGCCGCTTTTAAGGCGTCCGTCAGTTTTACCTGCTCATCCAGCACTAAATGCTGCAACAATAAGGTCTTGCTGGCTCTGTCAGCTTTGACATCCACCTGACCGATAAATTGGTCTTTATACAACATCGGCAGGCTGTAATACCCTATCTGACGTTTGGCGGCAGGCACATACACTTCAATCTGGTAATCAAAATTAAACAGCTGCTTTAGCCGGTCGCGCTGGATCACTAAGTTATCAAAAGGCGATAACAGCCAGACTTTATTGGGCACTTTTGGAGGGAAATCGTTAGTAAGCACTAACTGGGGCCTGTGGTAATACGTCTTTCCATCCAGCAGAAAACTTTGCAGCCTGCCCTGCTCCAGCTGTTGTTTTAGCTGCTGCTTTAATACCAACTGCATATTCTTACGCAGATACCCAATTTGCTGTACTGTCGCCACAGCCTGACTTTGCAGACAACGCTCAATTAAATAATCAGCAAACTCAGCATCTGTAGGTGGAAGATGTTGATGATGATCAGGCCAGACCCGTTCCGCCAGATCATAGACCTTCTGGAATTTATCTCTTTTGGCCACCATCAGCTTACCTTGCATAAACAGTTGTTCCAGTGCCTGCTTGGCCGGTTGCCAGTCCCACCAGGCACCGTTTTTCTGGCCAGAATTTCCAGTATCACCGGCAAAGTCACTGGCCTTAAGTGGCCCTTCGGCTTCAATACGAGCCAGCACTTCATTCATCAGTTGCTGCTCTGGATTAAACCAGTGGTTGTTGCCGTTTTGCAGTAAGAGCTTTCGCTGCAAACTAAAACGATAATCTTCGGCTGGTAAAAAAGCCGCGGCATGTGACCAGTATTCAAAACTTTGTTTTTGCTCCAGCGCCTTGTCTAATAGCTTTGGCTGATAGTTTTTTACTCTGTTATACAACACATGATGATGTGCCCGCTCCACAACATAAATAGAATCCAGCTGCACATAGCTAATTTGTTTCAGAACCTCTGCCACAGCTGCTTTGCCGGTCGCGGGTTGAAGCAAACCCTGGTGCTGTAACACCAACTGGCGTAACTCTTTTGGGCTAAAGGGGCAGGACAAAGTCATAACTTAAAACCTTAAATAAAAATCGGCAAGAAGGGTTCGATAGTCATCACTGTACTGCCCTGGGCTTTGCTGTATCAAGAGTTCAGTCTGTTCAATCTGGCTGGATACGGCACCGGCACTAAAATCCAATAGTTGTAATTTGGCGGCTTTATTCGCAGCGGTTTTGACCAGACAACGGCGCTGTAAAGTCCAGCCAGCCTGTTCTGCGACAGAGACAAAATCTGCATCAGCAGGCAACACTAAACAAAAATGCGCATCAGCTGTAGCAAGCTTTTTAGCAACAAAAGCCAAATCAGTAAAAGATAAGCTGTCGGTATGGCGGGCCTGATGCCGCTTCGGATCTGAAGCGCCTAAACTCTGCTGAAAATAGGGTGGATTGCTGATAATCAGCTCAAATCCAAGCTCTGGTTGGTTATCCGTCGCCGCATAGGTTAGAATATCGGCCTGAATGACTTGGATTTGTGCCGCCCAGCGACTGGCCGCCACATTTTCCTGCGCCTGTAAGGCCGCATCCTGGTCCAGTTCTATTGCATAAACCAATGGGTTCAGCCCAGATTTTTGCAGTCGCTGCGCCAGCATCAGAGATAAAATGCCACTGCCAGCTCCTATATCCAAAGCTGTGCCAGCCTTGGGTAAAGTTGCCCAGGCGCCCAACAGCAAGGCGTCCGTGCTGACTTTCATCGCACAGCGGTCGTGGCCAACAAAAAATTCTTTACACCAAAAGCCGCTCACCAGGGTCCTTTTTTACTAAGGTCAAAAGAGTGGCAGTGTAAAAGATGCTAGAAGTTCTGTCACTGACAGACAGCATCCCGGACTATCTAAACAGAAGGTAAGAACAGCGTGAGCGAAATTAACACTGCACAGGAAAAAATGACCTTTGCTGAGTTTCAACTGGATGAGAGCTTAGAGAAAACCCTGAGTAAAGCGGGTTTTAAAGAAGCGACCAGCATTCAGAAACTGGCTATTCCTGTGGCTTTGGAAGGCCGCGACATACTGGCCAGTGCGCCTACAGGCACAGGCAAAACCCTGGCGTTTTTATTGCCAGCTATTCAGTACCTGCTGGATTTTCCGCGCCGTGATCCGGGTTTTGCCCGCGTACTCATCATGACGCCTACCCGTGAACTGGCCTATCAGATTTTTGAACAGGTGCAACAGCTGATTATGCTGACCGACCTGCACGCTGGTGTAATCACCGGCGGTATCAACTACGGCAGTCACAAAGAAACTTTAGAAAAAAACAACGATATTCTGGTGGCTACACCAGGTCGTTTAATTGAATATCTGGATAACGAAAGCTTCCATGCTGACGAAGTGGAAGTACTGATCCTCGACGAAGCCGACCGTATGCTGGATATGGGTTTTGTTGGTGAAATGAACCGCATTATTCTGGAAGCCAAACGTCGTCGTCAGACTATGTTGTTCTCCGCCACTTTGGAAGGCAATGGCGTTAACAAGTTTTCTGAGCGCGCTTTACGTGAGCCTGTGCTGGTTGAAGCTACACCGCCACGTCGTGAAAAAGCGAAGATTCTGCAGTGGATGCATGCCGCTGACGATGCCGATCATAAACTTGCTTTGCTTATTCATATTCTGAAACAAGAAGATGTCAGCAAAGTCATAGTTTTTGTGAAGACCCGCGAGCGTTTAGCCACCTTAACAGGTCAGCTGGAAGCCGCAGGTTTAAAATGTTGCTGGTTACAGGGTGAAATGGCACAAGACAAACGTCAGACTGCTTTGGCCCGTTTCAGTAACAATCAGGTGCGTATTCTGGTCGCCACCGACATAGCGGCTCGTGGTCTGGATATCGACGATATTACTCATGTCATTAACTACGATATGCCACGTACTGCCGATGTGTACGTGCACCGTATTGGCCGTACCGGCCGCGCTGGTAAAAAAGGTACTGCAATTTCCTTAGTGGAAGCTCACGATATTGGCGTCGTAGGTAAAGTAGAGCGTTATACAGAGCAGCCGTTAAAACGCCGCTTTATTGAAGGGTTGCGCCCTAAGCACAAAGAAGCCAAAGCGCCGACTAAACAGAAAAAACCTAAAACAGCAGCCAAGAAAAAAGCGTTGAAAAAAGCAGCAAAAGCCAAAGCTTAACTGTATTAAGGCTCAGCCATTAGTTGATGGTAAGTGTGTAAAAACGCTTTGTGATACTGCGGTTCCACTTGTTCAAGCTGGAGCCGCAGGTATTCTTCGTCCATAACCAACTCAGTTATTGCTTCATTCAATCTTTTGATTATTTTTTGCCCTACAGGTCCTTTATGACAAGCGAAATAAGCCGCTGTGTCAGGTTCAGCTTCAGCAACAGGATAAGCGGTCACCAAGTGCTCATACTCCTTCGGTAATAAAAACGGATACTCCAGAATCATATCAACCCTTTTTTGTTTTAGCATAGGCCACAGATCACCAATACCCACTCCACTTTGTTTTTGATATAAGTACTTTGCCATCATAGGATCACGCACCAGAGGATCCAATTCAGCGCCATAAGAACGTTCATAGTCCAGCCCTAGCAAAGCATCAGCGTCTTTAGACCAAGAGTTCAAAATACTGATCTTTCCCTGATCCTGCATTGCAGCCAGCTTTTTCTGCCAGACGCTGTCTTTAAGTACGTACAAATGCATGCCTTGCACCAGAATAAAAGGTCTGCTGAATTGATACTGTTGACGCCGCTCAGGGCTTATTAAAACGCCAGCC
Source organism: Gammaproteobacteria bacterium (assembly GCA_018815765.1). Taxonomy (GTDB): domain Bacteria; phylum Pseudomonadota; class Gammaproteobacteria; order Enterobacterales; family Alteromonadaceae; genus Pararheinheimera. Next base: position 18,373 of record JAHIWM010000210.1, read on the forward strand.
ATACAGCTATTGCTTTGTTGCAATGTTAATTGCATGGCTTTGGTATGGTTAATCAGGAAAAAGTTGTAGCGAAGCTCTCTGGCACGCAGCAGGATTTTACGGATCAGCTTCTTATCTACAGACTCATTGGCGGGCTGTTTTAAAATAAGCCAATCAGGTGGCATTTTACTTTGAAAATCAACATCAATAGCAGTCAGATGCCAAGGCACAATCAAGAGTAAAACAAGCAGCAACCAAGCACGCATCCAGACCTCAACTCTTTAGCTAACAACGCTTAGAGCATAGTGGACTCAACCAAATTTGCGACTTTAATTCAACAACATAGAGCTGCGGTAAAGCTGAATAAATTCTTCTCTCCGCTCAACTGGCACTGCTTCTAAATGTAAATCCAGATAAGCCTGAGTACCGGCCAAAGCTGCGATGCTTTGATTTAATTTATCGATAATAGCCTGGCCAGTTTCGCTTTTATTACAGGCAAAATAAGCCAGCTGCAAAGGTTCAGCTTCG
>JAHIWM010000211.1 GCA_018815765.1 Gammaproteobacteria bacterium
CCACAGGAATAAAACGCAGCGGCGGGATCATCGAACCATCAGGCCGGATCCAACGTAACAGGGCTTCGTACCCTATCACCACGTTGGTTCTGATATCTATTTTCGGCTGGTAATACAACACAAACTGATGCTCGCGAATGGCTTCACGCAGCTGGTTTTCAATTTGCAGTTTCTCTTTGGCCGCTTCGTTTAAATCCTGACTGAAAAAATGGTAGGTATTACGACCCCGCGCCTTGGCTTCGTACATTGCCAGATCGGCATGTTTGAGCAGCAGTTCTTCATCCGCCGCATCCTCAGGAGCTATGGTGATGCCAATACTGGCGCTGATGGCAACTTCCTGACCTGTTAATTTCACCGGAGCTGCAAAACTTTGCTGCAGATTCTCCGCAATCAGAGCAGCCTGAGTACGGTCTTTAATACCACTTAAGATCACCGCAAACTCATCACCGCCTAAGCGAGCTATAGTATCTTCTTCCCGTAAACGGCTGATCAGCCTTCTTGCCACTTCCTTGAGTAATTCATCACCCGCATCGTGGCCAAGGGTATCGTTAATCCGCTTAAATTCATCCAAATCAAAATACAACAAGGCAAAGTGGTAATAACCACGGGACGACATGGCGATGGCTTTACGTAACTGGTCACGGAAATAACTGCGGTTGGCAAGGCCGGTTAACATGTCGTAATAAGCCAGCTGTTCCATTTTACGCTGACTTTCTTTGATAAATGAAATGTCCTGCATAGCGCATACGTAGTTGCTGATATCACCTTTTTCATCGCGGATAGGCGCTATCGCCAGCGATACCCAAAGTTTACGCAGCACATGCTGCAATAACATATCTCCACGCCAGTGATGGCGCTCTTGCAGCGTTTGCGATATTTCTTCGCTAACAAAAAACATCTCAGCAGCAAACAACGAAGACAATGGCTTTTGCATCATTTGTTCAGCTGAGCAACCCATCAGTTCCAGCATAAAAGGGTTCACATATTCGATATGCAAATCTTTATCCGTTATTAAAATGCCTGAACTGGAAAAAGCCACAGCTTTTGTCAGTTTGCGGGTTGCGCGTTCGGCTTCTTCTTTTTCTCCAATACGGGTATTCAAACCTGAGATTAACTGGTGAATTTCCTCAGCCATGCCATTAAAGGCTCTGTTGAGCATGCCAATTTCATCGTCGTTTTGATCCAGAGCTATTTGCTGTAAGTCGCCACGACTAATACGTTGCACAGCAGACGATAAGCGGGTTAAGCGTCTTAAAATAAACTGGTAAATAAAAAACTGCAGTGACAACGCCACCACGGCCGCAACAGCGAGGAATATCAACATCACGTTATCGCGAAAATCTTTCAGGCCACTCATCACAACCTGTTTATCCTGATACAAAGTAAGGTACCAGCTCAGACGTTCAACTTTAGCTGCAGACACCAGATAACTAGCTAAATCGGCTTGCAGCATATCTTCATTGGTGAGGTTTGTTGTCACTTGTTGAATAAAGGCCGCTAATTCCGGTCGCCTTGGTGAAACAGAACTGTAGTGGGCATCAAAGTTTTGCTGTCTGGAGCTCTGAACCGGAGCAGGCTTTTTTCCGTCCAGTAATAAGTTACCTTGGGGGTCAAACAACATACTGCGTAAGCCATTCGACGATTGCTCAATAGCTGTTAAATCAAGAAACAACTCATCCAGAATGTAGTCACTGGCGGTCACGCCCAAAAACTCGTCGCCGACGTACACAGGGATCACCAGACTGGTCATCCATTTTTGCCAGATAGGGTCGTAATAAATAGGCGTCCAGCGCGGTAAACGGCTGGGGTTTTGTTCAGGAGTGGCTATATCAAAAAAGATGTCTTTGGTGAAATCATGGCTGACAGGCACCTCTAGTGCCCAATCTGCTGGCGCGATTCGTATCAGGCCTTGTTTAGAAATAAAATAAAAATTAAAAAACTCTTCCAGCATTAAAGGCGCTACCTGCTGCCACAACTCTTCAGTTTGTGATAACCAGGCTGCTTGCTGAGCATCCAGTTTGGCGTGAGGAATAAAAGCGGCGGATAAATCGTCTTGGCTACGTACACTGCCATCGGCTAACATAACAGGCGGCGGCGCAGCAGAAACTTTAGTTTTAGCTAAATAACGCACCACAATATTATTGGCGCTGATGGCTTTTTTTTCCCGGGTCAGAAAATCAGCGTCCAGTTCGCGGGCGTATTTTTCAGATTGAAGTTTTAGTTCGTATTTTTCCTGTTCAATCAGTACATTTTGTTGCAGCATCAAGACTGCATAAGCAATAGCAGCGCCTGCGACTACGGTCAGCATAAAAACCAGCAGCGCAAACTTAATGCTAAGGGAATTCATACCTGTAGGTTTGTGAAAATTGACTTCCTTCACATGATTTCCTGAATTGACAGCGACGGGGTTCAGTTGTAATGCTAATGTGACACACAAAAGCATCAAACCATTATTGCATCAAAATCAAACAAATGAGAATTAAGCTAATGAAAAATCTGTTTATCTTTCTATCTTTGGGTTTATCTTCTGCCGCTGCTCTGGCGGGCAGCGCCTTTACCGACGCCGAAGACTCTGTAACTTACCGCCAGCATAGCTTCCAGTTAATCCGACACAATTTCGTCGATTTAGGTGACATGATGCGAGGCAAAGTGCCTTTTGATGCGAAACGTGCAGCAAAACGGGCAGATGCTCTGGCCACTCTGACGACCTTGCCATGGGAAGCTTTTGAAGTACCAGGTGCTGATAAAGTAAAAAGTGAAGCCAAAGCAGAAATTTGGGCAAACCTGCAGGATTTCCAGAAAAAAGCGCAGCAATTCCAAACGGATGCTTTAGCACTACAAACTGCGGCTAAATCAGGCGACCAGGCGACGATCAAACCTGCCTTTGGCAATTTCGCCAAAAACTGCAAGGCATGCCACGACCAATACAAAGCCGACTGATCTCCTTAGTAACGGGAGGGAACAAGACCCTCCCCTACACATCACCACTGCTGATACAAAGCCATACCTTGCCACAGCGCAAAACCCCCGGCGAAAACCAGCACCAGCAGTGCATACCAAATTGTTGATTTCACTGCAGGTTGCTCTACTTCGATTTGAAGCTTGCCATGCAACATAGCACCTAACACACCATCTTTTTTCAAGCCATGAATTAGCGCAGCTCCTACATGCACTGCAATCAGCGCCAGCAACAGATTAAAGTTATTATGATGAAACCAGGACGCAAAAGAAGACCAGTCAGAGGATACCGCGCTATACAGAGGGCCTTCGGTCATCACATCATCTGTCGTCATTAATCCTGAGATAAACTGCAACAAAATCAGCGTCATCAAAGCCAGGCTCATATAACCGGATAAGCCTCTGTGCCCTATGCCATGTTTGGCTTTGTTCCACATCCGCACTAACTTCAGCGGACTTTGCAGAAAATGACTAAAACGCGCTGTATCACTGCCGACAAAACCCCAAACCAGACGACTGATTAAAAGTGCAGCTAACGAATAAGCCAAAACCTGATGTACAACCAAATACCCTTGTTCAGCGGTAAACCACAAACCGGCCAGCAACAACAGCTGGCTCCAGTGGTAAATACGAATGGCTTTATCCCATAACTGAATCACTTTCATCTTTTCATCGTCCTCTATTATGATAAGTTATTGATTTTACCCCATTGGAAGCAAAAACCTATGCTTTGGTTCAAACGGATTTCTGTTGGCTTATTGATCCTGATACTGCTTATCGTCGGCTTTTTATATTATTCGCTGCGCAGCAGCTTGCCGCGGTATGAAGGCGAATTGCCTGCAGACGTCAGCCAAAGCGCCGAGATCAGCCGCGATGCTCAGGGTTATGCCAGTATCAAAGGACAAAATCGTAATGATGTGGCTTATGCCTTAGGTTTTGTGCATGCACAAGAGCGATTTTTCCAGATGGATTTATTGCGCCGCAACGCCTCTGGTGAGTTGTCCGAACTTTTTGGTGAAATGGCACTGGAGTTGGATAAAAAACGTCGGATCCACAGATTCAGAGCTAAAGCAGAGCGGGGTTTTACCGCTTTACCTGCGGAGAAAAAGTTACTATTGCAGCGTTATACCGCAGGTGTGAACGCGGGTCTGGCTGAATTAGGCTGGCCTCCTTTTGAATATGGTTTATTGGCGCAATCCCCCCGAGCCTGGGTGGAAGCAGATTCCTTTTTAGCTTTATACAGCATGTATCTGGATTTACAGGGTGCTGAAGGCAAAGATGAATTAGCTATGGGCTTGATGCAACAAAAGTTACCACAAGACTGGTACGACTTTTTATTTCAGCACAGCCCGGACTGGCAAGCCGCTATGGATAACAGCACTGTAAGCCTCATCCCTATGCCAAAATCCGCTTATCCAACTATATTGGCTGGGCAAAAAACAGCCTGTGCTGATTGCAGCTTGCATGACAGCACAGACATCGGCAGTAATAACTTTGCGGTATCCGGCAAAAGAACAACAGATGGTCGCGCTATTCTGGCGGACGATATGCATCTGGGGATTCGTGTGCCAGGCACCTGGTTTAAAGCTCAACTGAAATGGATGGAGAATGGTGAAGCTTTTGAAGTGGCAGGCGTCAGCTTACCGGGCACACCAGCCATAGTAGCTGGCAGTAATGGTCATATAGCCTGGGGTTTTACCAATAGCACCGCAGATTGGTCTGATGTGATAGCACTAAAACTGGATGAGAAAGGCGAGAAATACCAAACCGCTGACGGCTGGCAGGACTTCAGTTATCAGAATGAGGTGATTAAAGTCAAAGGCCAGCCCGACGAATTAGTGCTGCAAAGAGAAACCATCTGGGGACCAGTATTAACACCTCCATTTCAAAATTATGCCTACCGCTGGGTGGCGCATGATACCCAAGGTGCCAACTTTAACCTGCTGACTTTGGAAAAAAGCAAAGGCGTAAAAGAGACACTAAAACTGGCCGCCAACGCTGGAGTTCCTGCGCAAAACTTACTGGTTGCAGATAAAGACGGCGCTATTGGCTGGACTTTGATTGGCCCTTTACCCGATCGTAAAGTGCAGCAGATGGATACACCGCAGGATTGGAGTAATGGTCAGAATAACTGGACAGGCTATTTAGCACAAAGCCGTTACCCGCAAATTTATCAGCCACAATCAGGTCAACTCTGGACAGCGAACAGCAGAATGATTGGTGGTAAAGATCTGCAGCTGATTGGTAATGGCGGTTACGACCTGGGGGCTCGTGGTCAACAAATCCGTGATGCTTTAACGGCCACAGCACAACACAACGAACAAAGCCTGCATGCCATTCAATTGGACCATCGCGCTTTAATGTTGGCTCGCTGGCAACAACTGTTGCTTGATACTGTGCTAACTCAAGACTTTGTTAAAGAACATAATCTGCAGTCTTATCTGGACTATGTGATGAAAGACGCCAGCCATGC
>JAHIWM010000212.1 GCA_018815765.1 Gammaproteobacteria bacterium
AGTGCACAACGGCATTATCGAAAACCATGGCCCGCTGCGTGAAATGTTAAAAGCCAAAGGTTATGTGTTTAATTCAGACACTGACACTGAAGTGATAGCGCACTTAGTGGCTGAAGAAATGAAAACCGCTGGTTCTTTGCTAGCTGCAGTACAAACTGCGGTAAAACAATTTAACGGCGCGTATGGCACTGTACTGATGGATCAAAACGACCCAAGCCATTTAGTAGTGGCCCGCTCAGGCAGCCCATTGGTGATAGGTTTTGGTATTGGCGAAAACTTTATCGCTTCTGATCAGTTAGCCCTGTTACCAGTGACCCGTCGTTTTATGTTCTTAGAAGAAGGCGATGTGGCCGAAATTACCCGTACCAGCGTGACTGTGTACGACAAAAACGGCAAACAGGTAGAGCGTACTATTACTGAATCCACCGCCAGCTACGATGCCGGTGACAAAGGTCAGTACCGTCACTTTATGCTGAAAGAAATCTACGAACAGCCACATGCCATAACCAACACCTTAGAAGGCCGTTTAGGTTCTGATTCAGTGCTGGACGAAACTTTCGGTAACGGTGCAGCTGAACTGTTCAAAAAAGTACGTCACGTGCAAATCGTTGCCTGCGGTACGTCGTACCACTCAGGTATGGTGGCCCGTTACTGGCTGGAGTCTTTAGGTGGTATTTCCTGTAACGTGGAAATTGCATCTGAATTCCGTTACCGCAAATCCTTTGTCCAGCCAGGCAGCTTGCTGGTCAGTATTTCCCAGTCTGGTGAAACTGCAGATACTTTAGCGGCCTTACGTTTAGCCAAAGAAGCGGGTTATATCGGCAGCTTAACTATTTGTAACGTAGCGGGTTCTTCACTGGTGCGTGAATCAGATCTGGCCTTTATGACCCGTGCTGGTGCTGAAATTGGTGTGGCTTCGACTAAAGCTTTCACTACTCAGTTAGTAGGTTTGTCGATGCTGACGCTGGCCATTGGTAAATACAATGGTTTAACGGTTGAGCAGCAAAAGGACATGGTGCAGGCATTAAAAACTCTGCCAGCCAAACTGGAAGAAACCTTAACGCTAGCGCCAAAAATAGAAGCTTTGGCGACAGAGTTTGCTGACAAACACCACTCTTTATTCTTAGGCCGTGGCGACCAGTATCCTATCGCAATGGAAGGCGCGCTGAAGCTCAAAGAAATTTCTTACATTCACGCTGAAGCTTATGCTGCAGGCGAGCTGAAACACGGCCCATTAGCGCTGATTGACGCCGATATGCCAATTATTGTGGTAGCGCCAAACAACGAACTGCTGGAAAAACTGCAGTCAAACGTGGAAGAAGTGCGTGCCCGTGGTGGCATCATGTACATCTTCGCTGATGTGGATGCCCACTTTAAATCAGACGCCACTCAGCGTGTGATCAGTGTGCCACACGTGCATCCGCTGATTGCACCTATTATCTACACCATCCCGCTGCAGTTGTTAAGCTACTACGTTGCCATTATCAAAGGCACAGACGTAGACCAGCCTAGAAATCTCGCAAAATCTGTAACGGTCGAATAATTAAGTTATTGATTTTAAATGACAAAGCCGGTTTTTGCCGGCTTTTTTTATACGTAAAATTTGACGACAGAAAGTTTCCTATCGCATCGCATGTTGCACAGTTCTGTTGTGTTGACCGACGTATATTTACGTTGACACTCTATATTTAGAGTTCACTAATATAACTTTTGGGTATATAGTTATATCTGTAAGTTAGTTTGATGTGCGTTAAACACACAGAATAGGGCTTCCGCTATCAAGAGGTATTTATGATCGATTGGACTCATTTTACGCCGGAGTCGGCTTTATTGGGTGGGCTGATGATTGGGCTTGCTTGTGCTTTGTTGTGGTTATTGAATGGCCGTATTGCCGGTGTCATTGGTATTACCGCTGGCACTTTTACCTCATCAAATCAGGAGCGCAACTGGCGGCTGGCTTTTATTCTGGGGTTGGTGTTGTCGTCCTGGCTTTGGCTGATGTTGGCTCCTTTGCCCGTGGCTGAAGTCACCGATAACTATGGCTTATTGGCTGCTGCGGGTTTGCTGGTGGGCATAGGTGCACGTTTAGGTTCGGGTTGCACCAGTGGTCATGGCGTTTGTGGTTTGGCGCGTTTATCAGTGCGTTCGCTGGTCGCCACCCTGACTTTTATGGGTGTGGCTGTGATCACTGTTTTTATCGTCCGTCATTTGCTGTGAGGGAATTATGATAAAAAATTGGCAGGATAGACAATTTTCACAGCCGCAGGCTGCCCGTCAGGGTGCGGCACATGGAGGTGCTGCATGAAACAACACTGGGTTTTATCCTTAAGCGCTTTTATCTGCGGCCTGCTGTTTGGTTTGGGTTTATTAATGGCTGGTATGGCGAACCCGGCTAAAGTGCTGGGGTTTTTAGATATAGCAGGTCTTTGGGATCCGTCTTTGGCTTTGGTGATGATTGGCGCCATAGCCGTTGCTTTTGTCGCATTTAGAGTCAGCAAAACAATGCCACAGAGCTTGTTAAAAACCAAATTCAGCTGGCCTGAAGCCACTGCTATTACCCGGCCTTTATTAGCTGGCAGTGCACTTTTTGGCTTAGGTTGGGGTTTAGTCGGATTATGTCCGGGCCCTGCTTTGGTATTGGCAGGCACTGGGTCTGTTGAAGGTCTGATTTTTATTGTATTTATGCTGATGGGTATCCGGCTGGTAGATTATTTTCAGGCAAGATGAGCTAAACGACCACTTCATTTTTAACATCGCCTTTTAACACCCAACCCAATAAATAGAAGCTGCAGTAATGCGGCTTCTATTGTTTCCATCAGATGATTTTCTACCACACCATCAAACATTGCTCAAAAAATCCGCTTGCTAACCCAGAATATGATCTGCTATACATATTACTATGTAATGCAAGGTATGATTCATCGCATGGTTACTTTATGACAATAGAAGAGAAAGAAGAAAAAATTCAGGAAAAGTGGGAAGTGCAGTTGCGTAAAGGCACGCTGGAGCTGGTGATTCTGGCGGCGTTACAACATCGTACTTTGTATGGGCTGGAGCTGTTAAAGCTGCTGCAAGGCTTCAAAAGCGCTGCCATTACCGAAGGCACTTTGTATCCGCTGTTAGACCGGCTGAAGCGTGAAGGTATTGTTGATGCGCAGTGGGTGCAGGAAGGCGATGTCAGGCCGCGTAAGTATTACAGCCTGACAGATACTGGCCATCATAAGCTTGCCGATTTGATCACTTTATGGCGTCAGTCCGTGCTTGATATTGAATTTTTATTGGCTCATCCGGGCCCTGATGTTTTACCAGTTCAAGGAGAATAAAGATGGAACAACGCGACATTATTCATCAGTACCTAAAAGAGCTGGAGCGATATCTGGCAAGGCTGGAGAAGGCACAAGCGCAGGAAGTGCTGAGGGAAATTGAAAGTCATATTTTTGATGCGCTGGACCAGCAGCAAAGTTCAGGTCTGGCTGAGGATGCCAAGGCCATTTTGCAAGGCTTTGGTGAGCCGCGTGAGCTGGCCCTTGCCTACATAGCTCATATCACTAAAGGCGCGCCGCCTCCTTCGGGTTTTAAAGCTATTCAAAAAGTGAAACAAGGGGTGACCGCTACTTTGTATTACGCCATGGCAGCCTTTGGCTTCAGCATTGCTTTTGCGCTGTTTTTTGTTGCCGGAGCAAAAGTATTTATGCCGGATTCTGTTGGTGCCTGGTCCGCGGGCAATGGTTATAGCCTGGCCATAGGTTTTTTTGCTGGCCCCTATCCTGCGGATCAGGAACTGCTTGGCGTCTGGTTTATTCCTGTAGCCACCTTGACTGCGTTACTGGTTATTAGCTTGACCAGAAAAGTGCTCAGAGTATTAAAAAACAATATGTAATTCAGTGAATGGCTAATGCAAAAGGAGAGTTGTGATGCAATTGATTCTGACCAATTTAAAGCACTTTTTTGCCACGCTGATACTACTGCTCGCTGTGGCTTTTGTTCTGGCACTGTATTTTGGTGCTGATGTAGATTACGGCGATGACGAGCGGGCTTATAAAGTGGGTGATGAAGGCCCTCATGTCTTTTTTCAGGGCGATCAGTTGCAGGTGAACCATATCAGAGGTAGCCGCGAGCAGGGTTTTTATCTGCAGCAACAGCTGGTTCCGCTGGGCCAGCGCCTGAAAACAGAAGTCTATTTTCCTTTGGAAAACACCAGTTTCAGCGTTGAAATTCATGGCGACATTAAAACACCAGCCATTGAGTATCAGGATGATGAGCCCATACTGGTGCTGTCTGATATTGAAAGTGCCTACAAGAGCCTGCGCGACTTTTTAATAGCTACAAAAGTGATAGATACAGAGCTGAACTGGACTTTTGGCAAAGGGCATCTGGTGCTGCTGGGTGACTTTGTCGACCGGGATTCGTCTGCGACTCAGGTGCTGTGGTTTATCTACCAACTGGAGCAACTGGCACAGCAGCAAGGTGGCACTGTGCATTACATTCTGGGCAATCATGAAATTAAAAACCTGCAGGGTAATTTTCAGAGCGCAGCAAAAAAGTACCAGTATGTCGCTACTCTTTTGGGCAAGCAGCAGTACGAACTTTATGGCGAACAGTCGTTGTTAGGACGTTGGCTGACCAGTAAAAACACGGCTGAGCTGATTAACGGCCATTTGTTTGTGCATGGTGGCTTGCACCCTAAACTGGCAGAGCTGAACTATAACCTGCAGGATCTGAATCAGATAGTGCGTAGCCAGTACCGCATCGGCTATTTTCCTAAGCCAGATCAGGGGGATTTGGAGTATTTGTTGTCTACCCGTTATGGCCCATCCTGGTACAGAGGATATTTTGAGGGCGAATTAAGTCAGCAACAGGTAGAGGCAACGCTGGCGAAATTTAACGCCCAGGCTGTAGTGGTAGGCCATACGCCGCAGTGGCGGGTAAAAAGCCTGTATCAGGGCAAAGTACTGGCCGTGAACGTCAGGCATCCCCGTGACTACAGAGGCAGTATCCCGCCTCGTAGTTCAGAAGGACTGTTGATCCGGCAAGGGCAGTATTTCCGGCTGAATGCCGCCGGAGAACAAAGTTCGCTGTGAATTCATTGAGTCTGAATTGACAGCAACAAAAAACGAATTTTAAGCTGTGTTTTTACCCGTCAGGACGCTATTACCCATGCATTGCGCTATTTACCTGAAAAGTTCGGATGATAAAAAGCTGTTGATCCAGCAGTTACAAAACGGTAGTGCTGGCATGGGCCTGCAACTGACCGGTCAGGGCGCTTTGTATTCGACAGTAACACTGGAGCAATTTCTGGCGGAAGAATACCGGCATGGCCGGGATGATTTAACAGCCGGGCAGCCACAAGCTTTGGCGTCTTTGTCTGAAGGGGAACAAAAACGCCTTTTGCTGGATTATTTGCTGGCATCTAAACCTGATTATCTGATCCTCGACAACCTGTTTGATAGCCTGGATATTGCCGGGCAGCAGATGATAGAACAGCGGCTGCACCAGCTGCAGCATCAAATTCCTTTGGTGCAATTAGTGAGTCGCCGTCGGGACAAACTGGTTTTTATTCAGCGACAGTTCCGGCTGGATCAGTCGCAGCTGGTGCCGGATGAGGGCGTCAACGCCGCAATACCAGAGCTAAAAGGCAATATTCCGCCAGCTGCGGATCAGCCTGCTCTGTTGGACCCTTTGTTGATCAGTATGCGCGATTTGCAGGTCAGTTATGGCGACAAAGCTGTATTAAACGGCATTAACTGGGATATCCGCGCCGGCGAATTCTGGCAACTGCATGGCCCAAATGGTGCGGGTAAAAGTACTTTAGTACAGCTGATTAACGGCGAAAGCACTAAGGGCTATGGCCAGCAGCTGTATTTATTCGGCCGGAAAAAAGGCAGTGGCGAAAGCGTCTGGGATATTAAGAAACACATTGGCTGTTTTACCCGGGTTATGGTGCAGAATTTCAGCAGCCACGACAGTGTGGAAAATATGCTGATCTCTGGCTTTTTTGATTCTGTCGGTTTGTATCAACAGCCTTCTGCTATTCATCAACGCCTGGCGGCACAGTGGCTGCAGCTGGTCGGGATGACTGCTTACGCCAAACTGCCTTTTGCGCACTTAGGCGCCGGGCAACAACGTTTAATTCTGGCGATGCGCGCTATGGTGAAACACCCGCCTTTGTTATTGCTGGATGAACCCCTGGTAGGGCTGGATGACGAAGAAAGTGCGGTGCTGATAGCTTTGATCAACCGCATGGCATCGGCCAGAACCTGCGCCATTGTGTATATCTCACATCGAGCCGAAATTGGTTTAACAGCTGATGCTGTATTTGAGCTTATTCCTTGTGCAACAGGTTCTGTTGCACGAGTGTACAAAACGGCGTGAAGTTCTATTGGTCTTTCTGAGACAAATACTCTTTAAAATCCGCAGCCGACAATGGTTTACTGAAAAAGTAGCCTTGGCCCATTTGGCAGCCCAGCTCGAGCAGTTTGTCTTTTTGCGCTTCCAGTTCAATGCCTTCGGCTATTAACTGCAAATTCATCGACTGAGCCAGTGAAATCACGGCTTTAACTATTTCCATATCGCCTCTGTCAGTCAGCATTTCTTGTACAAAGGACTTATCTATTTTCAGCACATCGACCTGGAATTTTTTCAGATAAGACAAGCTGGAGTAGCCAGTGCCAAAGTCGTCTATCGAAATACAAATACCCGCAGCTTTCAGCTGACTCAACATGCTTTGGGTTTTACTGACATCCAGCATCAGCGCACTTTCAGTCACTTCCAGCTCTAACAACCGGGCTGGCATTTGTAATTCTGCCATCAGGCTGCTGATTTGTTTCACTAAAGTGGAGTCGGCAAACTGAGCTGCGGCAATATTGACCGATACTGGCACCTGATACCCCAGTTGTTGCCAGCTCAGACATTCTTCGCATGCCTGGCGCAACACTTGTTGCCCTAGTTCGCTAATTAAACCTGTTTCCTCCGCCAGCGGGATAAATTCAATAGGGGATACCCATTGTCCCTGGTGGTTTTGCATTCTGGCCAAAGCTTCGGCCCCCAATAACTTCCCTGTTTCTAAACAGAGTTTTGGTTGGTAATACACTTGCAGTTGCTGACTGGTTAAGGTGTCACGCAACAGCAATTCCAGTTGATGGCGATGAATGATTTGCTGTTCCAGTTCGTCAGAGAAAAAGCTGGTTCTGTTACGGCCTTCAGATTTGGCTTTAAACATGGCGACATCGGCATGGCGCATAAACATTTCTATGGTTTGAGCATCGTCCGGATAAATACTGACGCCAATACTGACGGCCATCTGGTATTTTTTATCTTCCAGCACAAAAGGCTGCTGGAATTGGCTATGCACCTGGCTGGTGAACAACCCCACTTCTTCAATAGACCACAGCTCTGGCAACACCAGCACAAACTCATCACCACCTAAACGAGCCAGCGTAGTACCTGCACAGCAAATAGAGCTCAGCCGCTCAGAGGCCTGTTTGATCAGCAAATCGCCAAAGTTATGGCCTATGGAGTCGTTGACGTATTTAAAGTGGTCCAAATCTATCAGCAGCAAAGCCGATTTATGATGCAGCTGCTCTGCTCTTTTAATGGCCTGTTCGATGCGGTCGTAAAGTAATACGCGGTTTGGCAAGTTGGTTAAAGGATCATGATTAGCCAGATAACTCATTTTCAGTGCCAGCGCCATACTTTCACTGACATCATGAAACACCACTATGCTGCCAAGACATTGACCATTGTGATCCATAATAGGGGCGGCAGAATCCTCCACCTGAAACAGCTTGCCTGTGCGCGACACCAATTGACAATTCAAAGCCATGGCCACTACACGTTGTTCTTTTAACGCAAAATAAATCGGGTTCCAGTGGGGCTCTAAAGTGTGGGCATCCCGCAGTTGCATCACTTCTTCTATAGGACGAAACAAAGCATCTTTCGCCAGCCAGCCTGTCATACGTTCAGCTATAGGGTTCATAAAGCTAATTTTGCCATCCAGATCTGTGGCTATGACGGCATCACCAATCGAATCCAGCGTCACCCTCAGCCATTCTTTTTCTGCAGCCAGCTGGCGGCTATAACGGCTTAAATCCAGCAGATTTTTAATACGGATACGGCAGGATTTTGCATGCAAAGGTTTACGTAAAAAATCGATGCCACCCTCAGACAAAGAGGATATTTCGTGTTCTATATCTATATGAGAGGTAATAAACACAATAGCGATATCGCGGGTGGCCGGGTCTGCTTTTAATGCCCTGCATACTGCAAAACCATCCATACCTGGCATTTCAATATCCAAAACGATAAGCTCAGGGTGATGTTTGCGCGCTAGCTCCAGCGCCTGAGGGCCATCAGTAGCAAAATACAGAGTGGCTAAGTCCTGCAGCAGTTCGCGCAGTAACAATAAGGATGATGCCTGATCATCCACCAATAATATTTTTGCTGTCGATACGGCGGATGGCGTGATCTGCATCTGGCACTTCCCTGTTTTCTGCCCATTTTTTAGTGTAGACGGAAAAATTAACCAGATAAAATTAACTGGACAAAGCACGGGATTTTTCAGCTAAAGCCCATTATGCTGTTGGAAATCATTCGGGTAGCTTTTTATGTTGTTTAATTTTAATGTGCTCGAGCAGTTAATTGGCTTTTCTCAAGATGCATTTCTGCATCTTTCTCCGGCTGTTGCTCAGTTGATTGCGTCAACTCCAGCTGAAATACAGCAAATTAACCTGTCATACCAGCAGCAAAACCATAAAGCTCTTGAACACTCTTTGCATAAATTACGTGGTAGTTACGCTACTTTAGGCGCAACAGCTTTACCTGAATTATCACGACAGCTGGAACTGGCGCTACAGCATCAGGGCCAACTGCCTTCGGCTGCTGAGTTTGCGCGTTATTTGGAATGTCTGGAACAAACTTCTGCAGCTCTGGGTTTATGGTTAAGTCAGTTCAACCGCAGCTCAGATAGCAGCTTGCCTGATGTTTTGACGTATATTCAGTACCTTGAAAATAACGATATGCAGGCCTATAGCTTGTTTCAGGTACAAAGAGCCGGCTGGATCGCTTATCTTGGGCCTGATGATTTTATGCTGATGGAGCAGGACATCATGGCATTAAACTTTATAGTAGTGGCAGAGCGTTTAAAGCAGCGCCTCAGCGGACAAGGAAAGGGATAAAACGGATGGCATGGTTTAAACGTAATCAGCAAGAACTGTTCGCTATTTTAGTTCCGGCTATGCTCCTTGCTGTTCTTGGATATTACATATCTGTGCATGTTGAACGCGACCAGTTAAAACAAAATGAGCAGAATATTCAGCACAGTCTGGATACGAAAGCCAGACAATTGGCTGATGCCATAGTCGAGAAGATGACGATTTATCAATACGGCTTGCGTGGTACGCGAGGGGCTGTATTGAGTGCCGGTCCACAAAACTTTGGTTATAAAAACATGCTGGCGTATAGCCAAAGCCGTGATCTCAATACGGAGTTTCCTGGCGCTCGTGGCTTTGGCGTTATTCGAAAAGTAACTCAGGATCAACTGACTGAATTTTTGCTCAAAGCTACAACAGATAGGGGGCAGGTGTTTAAACTAAATCAATACAGCCCGCATCAGCACGACCTTTTTGTGATCCAATACATTGAGCCTGTAGTGGACAACTCTAGTGCAGTTGGGCTGGATATTTCATCAGAAACAACGCGCTATCAGGCTGCTTTAGCGGCAGCGCATCAGAATAAAGCTGTATTGACAGAGCCTTTGACCTTAGTGCAGGCCCAGAATAAAAAGTCGCAAGGGTTTTTATTGCTGATGCCTATTTACTTGCAACAGACTATTCCTGAACAAGCAGAACAGCGTTATCAACAGTTGTTTGGTTTTGCTTATACGCCTTTATTGATTGATGAAATATTGTCCAGCATTAACGCTGCAAACAAAGGTATTCAGCTTGAAGTTGTTGACCTCGAACACTCACCAGAGCAGCCTTTTTTTGTCAGAGCTGTCGAAGGTTCGGCTTTAGCTGAACTACATTCGGAGGCTGAACTGGCTATTTTTAGCCGTAACTGGCAAGTCAAGCTGGTCGCTAGCCAATCTTTTATTAACCAACTTGAGCTGCAAAATCCTCAAAGTGCCTTTTATAGTGCTTTAAGTATCACTGCATTGGTTATTCTGATTGTCGCGTTTTTCCAACTCGCTCTGATTAGACGTTTGCAGCTGTCCAGACACAGAGCGGTACTTGCCGCTATCGTTGAGAACGCCAATGAAGCTGTCATTGGAACTGACAAAGAAGGCCAAATTAGTAGTTGGAACCCTGCGGCTGAACAAATGTTCGGTTACAGCGAAGCTGAAGCCATAGGTAAAAGCATCAGTACTCTGATTGTGCCTGAGGAATTGAAAGCTGAGCAGCTGCAGTTAGAGCTTGAGGTTCGTAAAGGCCACAAAGTTCGCTACAAACAAAGTATGCGATTGCATCAGTCAGGGAAGCTGTATCCAGTCTCGTTGAACCTTGCACCTATACTGGACGAGAAAGGCCAATTTATAGGTGCAGCTCTGACCGTGAATGACATAAGCCATATAAAACTGGCAGAGCAAAAGCTGCAGCAAGCGAATGAGGATCTGGAGCATCAGGTTGAATTAAGAACGGCTGAGATTGAACGGGTCTCTACCTTACAGCGCAGCATTTTACGTAACGCCAACTATGCCATTATCACCACGGATTTAGATGGCATTATTACGTCGTTTAACCCAGCCGCCGAAGCTATGTTGCAGTATAGGGAAGCGGAGCTTGCTGGCCTATATAGTCCTGCGGTATTTCACGCTCCTGCCGAAGTGCAGGAGTATGCAGAGCAACTGACGACAGAGCTTGGTTATCCTGTAGCGCCAGGTTTTGCTGTTTTTGTTGAAAAAGCAAGACATGGCAAAACGGATAACAGGGAGTGGAGCTATATCCGCAAAGATGGCAGTCGTTGTCCTGTACAACTTGCTGTGACTTCTTTGTTGGATCAACAAAAACAAGTGGTAGGTTATCTCGGCATAGCCCGCGATCTCAGCTTACAAAAAGAACTGGAATTTGAGTTGGCGCTGGCCAAAGTGTCCACAGAGCAAAGTCCCGATTTAGTCTTTTGGTTAAACGATAACGCTGATGTCCTCAAAGCCAACCCTGCTGCTTCGGCCTGTTGTGCTGACAGTTTAAGTCTGACGGAACTCGCTGTGCAGTTAGTAGGCGGCAGGTTGCAGCAACTTACCCAAAGCACAGACAAAAAGCGTAGTGTGCAGTTTGAAACCCAGTTTGAAGACGCTGCGGGGGTCCTGATCCCTTTGTCTGCAACCTTGTCCTGGATCCGTTTTGAACAGCAGGATTATTTTTATCTGGTGGCCCGTGATCGCTCTGAGCAACACAAAAGAGAGCAGGAACTGGCTCAGGCACGGCAACAGGCTGATGCCGCCAATGATGCAAAATCCTCCTTTTTGGCCAATATGAGCCATGAAATCCGTACACCTATGAATGCTATTTTGGGTATGTTGCAGTTGGTGCAGCAAACCAGCTTAACCACCAGGCAGGAAGAGTATATACGTCAGACTGAAATGGCCGCTAAGTCTTTATTGGCCATTTTGAACGACATTCTGGATTTTTCTAAAGTGGAATCCGGTAAGTTGGAGATGGATAGTCATAGTTTTGAGCTGACGTCCCTGATGGAGGATTTGGGCACTATTTTATCGGCCAATCTGGGCAGCAAAGATGTGGAAGTGTTGTATCAGTTTGCTGAAGACTTACCGCAGCTGGTGGTCGGTGACAGTTTACGACTGAAGCAGGTGCTGCTCAATCTGGCTGGTAATGCTATTAAATTCACCGAAAAAGGTGAAATAGTGCTGAGTCTGGAGGTGGCAGAGCGCACAGCAGACGCGGCCAAAATTAAATTTAAAGTCAAAGACACCGGCATAGGTATGACTGAACAACAACTGGCGGTGATTTTCCAGAGTTTTAGTCAGGCCGAGTCCTCCATTAGCCGTCGTTATGGTGGCACAGGTTTGGGCCTGGCCATCAGTAAAGGTCTGGTCGAACTGATGGGTGGTCAATTGTCGGTGCATAGCCAATGGGGTTCTGGTAGCAGCTTTGAGTTTGAACTCTGGTTTAATTGTTTAAGCCTGAATGCTGCTCATGCCGACCTGTCTTTGTTACAGAATTTGAAAGTGCTGGTGGTGGACGATAACCAGCAATCCCGGCAGATTTTATCTGAAGTGATGCGCCATTATGGTTGTCAGGTTGAGTTAGCCAACAGTGGTGAGCAAGCATTGCAGCTGTTACAGCAACAAAATGGTTATAAGTTGGTATTACTCGACTGGTTAATGCCAGGTATGGATGGCTGGCAGACAGCTGAAAAAATCCGTCAGTTAGTGCAAGGCCCTGATATGCCGCTGGTGATTATGGTCACAGCCCATGGTCGTGAATGTCTGGCGCAAAAACAACTGGAAGATCAAAGTCAGCATTTGCTGAATGGTTTTATTGTCAAACCTGTGACCCCAAGCCGGTTGTTAGATGCGGTGCTGGATGCGCTGGCAGGTAAACAGATGTTTTCTAATGCGCAGCAAGAGGCTGCGCCACGGCAAAGTCGCTTAAATGGCTTACAACTGCTGCTGGTGGAAGATAATCCAACCAACCAGATAGTGGCTTCGGAGTTGTTAGGTAATGAAGGTGCTTTAGTGGATATAGCGCCTGGTGGCACTTTTGCTCTGGCTATGCTGGAGCAGCAGCCGGATAAATACGATTTGGTGCTGATGGATATTCAAATGCCGGATATGGACGGCTATGAAACCACCCGGCGTATTCGCAGCAAAGCCGCTATGCTGACCCTGCCCATTGTGGCTATGACCGCCAATGCGATGCAGTCGGATAAGCAGGCTTGTCTGGATGCAGGCATGAATGACCATGTTGCCAAACCTTTTGCGATAGACACCCTGGTGCAAACCATATTGACGTGGTCAAAAACTCCGGTCGACCCCAGTTTGCCTGTTGTGGCAATTCAACAGCCTTTGCTTAGTCCGGCATTGGTGGAGGCCGCATTGCAGCAAGGTGTGCAACTGAACTCAGCATTAAATCGTCTGGGCAACTCGGTCTCTGTGTATCATAAAACTCTGAAGTCTTTTGTCACTGAGCTGGATGCTGCTCTGATTAAACTAAAAGCTGGACCTGCAGCTTTGACAGAAAAAGAATTATACCTGCTGGCCCATTCGCTGAAAGGATCTGCCAGTTCTCTGGGTATTGTGCGTTTATCAGAACCTGCGGCTGCTATTGAACAATCAATCAAACAAAAAACGGCGTTGGATTTACCTAAAGCTTTGGCAAAGTTTGTTGCCGACGCTGAGGCTTTTGCTCGTTTTGCACTTGTGTTATTGGCGGAAACTGCGCCTGCAGAAGAAGAACCTATAGCTCTGATGCCGAGTGACACTGAAATGTCAGAGCTGCTTGGCCAGCTACAATCTTCTTTGCAGAGTTTTAATATGAGTGCTTTGGATCAATTTTCAGAGCTGAAAGGCGCATTGAATAGCCTGAACCCAGAATGGGTTAGCAAGCTGGAAAACGCTTTAGACCAATTGAATTTTATTCAGGCTCTGCAGTACACAGAGCAATATCAGACATTACTGAAAAGGTAGTTATTGATGAGTGTCACCCCGTTACATAACTCGGACAAAATAAAAATACTGGTGGTCGACGACCAGCCAGTGAATATTCAAATCATTCACCAGATGTTGAATGCCGAGTATCAGATTTTTATGGCAACCTCCGGCGCTCAGGCTATTACTTTGTGCCAAAGCAACCCGCCTGATTTGATCCTGCTGGATGTGGTAATGCCTGAACTGGATGGATTAGCGACCTGCCGTTTATTAAAACAACAGCCTGAGCTCGCTAACATTCCTGTGATCTTTGTTAGTGGTATGCAGAGTCAGGAAGATGAAACTTTATGTTGGGAAGCGGGCGGAGCTGATTTTGTGATCAAACCTGTGCATGCGGTCACTTTAAAACACAGGATTAAAACCCAGCTCAAACTCAAGCAACTGCAAGACTTATTGCCATAGCTTAAAGGTTGAAGTGAAAGCTTAAGCGCGTCAGGAATACAAAGCTAAAACAGCGCCGCTTTGCCTGCGAATTTCCTGCTTTAACTCTTCAGGAGCCAGCACTTTTGCTGCAGTGCCTAGTGACAATAACCAGCAAGCCAACGAAGTCCAGTCGCTGCAGTTCAGGGTCATCACTACACCTTCGGCGTTTTGTTGCTCATCCGTGATACCTTGCCACCATTCCCGCCTGGCTCTGTCTGCTGCCGTATGCGCAAACAGGATCTGTGCTGTCAGTTGTGCTGGCGGAGTACCGCTTTGCAAAAAGTCTTTAGCGTTAAAGTCGCTTCTAGCCTGAAACTGTTCGCTGTGCAGTTGCAGGTTTTGGATGCGGTCGGTACGGAAATCACGAAAATCCTGTCGCAACCTGCACCAGGCAATCAAATGCCAGCGACCCAGGTAAAACACCAAACCAGCGGCTTCTACTTCACGTTGGCTATGAGTTTGACTGGCATTCTGATAATCAAACGTCAGTAGCTGTTGTCGTGCTATAGCTTGCTGCAATACCGACAAATCAGCCTGCTGTGGATGCTCTGTCTGTGGAGTGGCCATACCTTTGGCCAGCAGTTCCAGCCGGTGTTTGGCCTCATTGGGCAATACAGCTTTGATTTTATCCAAAGCCGACTGCATTTTTTCGTTGTAGCTGTGAGTCGTCATGCGCTGCGCCAGCATTACGCCGGTCGACAGTGCATAAGCTTCTTGTTCGGAGAAATTAACAGGTGGTAATAAATAGCCTTTCATCAGACTGTAGCCTATGCCAGCTTCCGCCAGAATAGGCACACCAGCCTCACCTAAAGCCGCAATATCACGGTAAATAGTGCGCACACTTAAACCAAAGTGTTCTGCCATGGCTTCGGCTGTGCAGGTACGGCGACTTTGTAAATACAAAATCAGAGCCAGCAAGCGGTCAATACGATTCATCAGATTCTCATACTTAGGCTGCAACTAACGGATCATCAGGCGACTGATTTTTCCGTCCTGCAAGGCGAATACATAGTTCAGCTGAATAGGGCTGCCCTGAAACTGGCCTGACACTTTAGCTTTCACCCATACTTCACCATAATTACGCTCCGCCGTCAGCACCTGAACCAAAGGTTGGTACTTTTGTTGGCTTTGCTGCAGCCAAAGCTGAATTGATTCCAGTCCTGTCAGTTGCTCACCTTCATCAAAGACTGAAGCGTCCGGGTCAAAACATTCGGCTGCCAGTTGGTTATTGTTGGCATTAGTCGCTGAAAAATAACGATCAATTGCAGTATCTAACACAGTCATGATGCGCTCCTTTTACTTGACCCTGTCAGATTAGCAACTCAGACTGACAACTGTATGTCAGTAGCTTTTATTGTTATCGCAGAAAAAACCTTTATAAGCTGCTTAGTTAGCTGCAGAGGTGCAAAGCCTTGATGTCAGTAGCTCTGCAGCTGAACCTGTTGCTACTCTGTTGCTGATCCTTTTGTCTTTTATCGCTGTATTTAATCAGGTACATCGCTTTTTATCGCTGTAAAAAGACGTCTGACCGAATGTCAGGCCATCTTTACTCAATCTTGACACTCACTTCATTGCAGCGCTTTACCGGCTGAATTAGAGTAGGCCCGTTTTACTCATTTATAGTTTTGTTATAGGGATTTATGTTATGTCTTTGCTGAAAAAGCCTGTTGTTTTAGCTGCTGGTCTGGCTGTTGCCGTTGTGGCTCTGTATTGGTTCTGGCCAAGCGCTGAACCTGCTGGGGCAGGACAAGTTGCTGCAGGCAAACCCGGAGCCGGACAACGACCGGGTGGGCAAAGACCTGGTGGCCCACGCCCGGCTGGTGCTGGTGGTGCAGCCATGGCAAATAATCCCTGGGCTATGCCTGTACCTGTGCGGGTGATTGAAGCCGGTTCTACCGATTTAAAAGTACAAATTAAAGCCATAGGCACAGTGACTCCGCTCAATACTGTGTTGGTGCAAAGCCGTGTGGCAGGCCCGTTGCAGCAAGTGTTTTTTGAAGAAGGTCAGAAAGTTGAAGCTGGCCAATTATTAGCGCAGATTGATCCGGCCGATTACAAAGTAGAGTTGGCTCAGGTTCAGGGTCAGAAAGAGCAAAATATAGCGCTGCTGAAGAGCGCAGAGCAGGATTTAGAGCGTTTTGCCAAACTCAAAGAGCAAAATACGATAGCGGCACAGCAAATGAATGCGCAGCAGGCTTTAGTCAGCCAGCTCAAAGGTGCTATTAAGTCGAATCAGGCCGCTATTGATGCTGCGGCCTTGCAGTTGTCTTATACCCAAATCAAAGCGCCTATCAGTGGCCGTTTAGGTTTACGTGCTGTCGACCCTGGCAACTTAATTCAGGCCAACAGCGCCGAAGGTTTAGTCACTATTACTCAAAGTTCACCTATAGCTGTGGTCTTTACCATTCCTGAGACTCAGTTGCAGCAAGTACGCACGGCATTTCGTGCAGGAACAGCTTTGTCGGTTGAGGCATGGGACAGAGCTGAGCAAATGCCATTGGCGAGTGGTGCTTTAACTACTCTGGATAACCAAATTGATATAGCCACAGGCACTTTGAAGCTGAAAGCCGAGTTTGCTAATCAGAACGAAGAGTTATTCCCGAACCAGTTTGTTAATGTGCGTTTAAATGTGGCAGTGCAAAGTGGCGCTGTGACTATTCCGCAAGACGCTGTGCAGTATGGTGCTCAGGGCACTTATGTCTATATGGTCGATGACAATAACAAAGCGCAAATCCGTCAGTTGAAGTTAGGTGCGGTGGACAATGGCTTAGTGGCTGTTGAAGAAGGTTTAAAAGCGGGCGATAAAGTGGTGTTGGAAGGTTTAGACCGTCTAAGACCAGACCGAGAGGTTGAGGTGATCCAGGACGCGCCTAAGGGGTAAATGATGAACCTGTCCAAGCCTTTTATCTTACGCCCTGTCGCGACTTCGTTATTAATGCTGGCGATTTTAATTGCCGGTATTTTAAGCTGGCGTTTATTGCCTGTGGCTGCGTTGCCCCAGGTAGATTACCCTATTATTCAGGTGTTTAGCTTTAATCCTGGTGCCAGCCCTGACATTATGGCGCGCACAGTCACAGCACCCTTAGAGCGGCGATTGGGCCAGATCCCCGGCCTGAAACAAATGTCGTCCAATAGCTCGGCTGGTGCTTCGGTCATTACTCTACAATTTGCTTTAGTGGTGGATATGGGGGTGGCCGAACAAGAAGTGCAGGCTGCTATCAATACGGCTTCCTCGTTATTACCTAATGACTTACCTACTCCACCTGTATACCGCAAAGTCAATCCGGCTGATGCGCCTATTCTGACCTTAGCTGTCAGCTCCGATACCTTGCCTTTGCCTGCAGTCTACGATTTAGTCGATACCCGTATGGCGCAGAAGTTAGCTCAGCTGACGGGCGTCGGCATGGTCAGTCTGGCTGGTGGTCAGCGTCCTGCGATTAGAGTAAAAGCTAATCCTGCCGCTTTGGCCAGTCTGGATTTAAGCGTCGAAAGTTTGCGCACTGCGATAGCTGCTGCCAATACCAACCAGCCAAAAGGCAGTTTTGACGGTGCTTTTCGCTCCACTATGCTCGAAGCCAATGATCAAATTCGCAGCACGGACGAATACAAAGAGCTGATTATTGCCTATCGCGAAGGCGCGCCTATCCGCTTAAAAGACGTGGCGAAGATTGAAAATGGCGCTGAAGACCGTTTTCTGGCTGCCTGGGCCAACCAAAAAGCCGCTGTGCTGGTGAATATTCAGCGCCAGCCCGGTGCTAATGTGATTGATGTCGCAGACAGAGTGCAGGAATTATTGCCGCAACTGACGGCTACTATGCCTGCGGCTGTAAAAGTAGAAGTGTTAACAGACCGCACTCACAGTATTCGTGCTTCAGTGCGTGATGTGCAAAAAGAGCTGATCTTCGCCATAGTGCTGGTGGTATTGGTCACCTTCGCATTTTTACGCAGTATTCCGGCCACTATTATTCCCAGTCTGGCCGTGCCTTTATCACTGATTGGTACTTTTGCCGTGATGGTGCTGCTGGATTTCTCTGTTAACAACCTGACCTTAATGGCCTTGACCATAGCCACAGGTTTTGTGGTGGATGATGCCATCGTCATGCTGGAAAACGTAGCGCGGCACCGTGAACAAGGTGCATCGCCGATGGAAGCTGCACTGAAAGGCGCTAAAGAAATTGGTTTTACGCTGATTTCCCTGACCTTTTCGCTGATCGCTGTGCTGATCCCTCTGCTCTTTATGGCCGATGTAGTAGGCCGGCTGTTTTTTGAATTTGCCGTCACTTTGGCTGTGGCTATTCTGATTTCCTTAGTGGTGTCTTTAACTCTGACTCCTATGCTCTGTGCGCGTTTATTAAAAACCCTGCCGGAGCATCATGATCAAAATGGTTTGATGGACCGCATTATTGCTGCGTATGGCCGTGGTTTACAGTGGGTGTTACGCCATCAAACCTTAGCCATGTTCAGCATGCTGGCGACTGTAGCTTTAACAGCATTGTTGTATCTGGCCGTGCCTAAAGGCTTTTTCCCTGTGCAGGACAGTGGTGTTATTCAGGTGGTGACCGAAGCGCCGCAGGATATTTCATTTCAGGCTATGGCGTCACGTCAGCAGGAGCTGGCGGAAAATATTTTGCAGCATCCGGCGGTCAGCAGTTTGTCGTCTTTTATTGGGGTGGATGGCAGCAATACCAGCATTAACAGTGGTCGTATTCAAATTAACCTGAAACAACATGGCGAACGTGATTTGTCTGCGGTGGAGGTGATCCGCGAGCTGGAGCAGCAAGTGCAAGCCGTGCCTGGTATTAAAGGCTGGTTCCAGCCGGTGCAGGAATTGAGTATTGAAGACAGAGTTAGCCGTACTCAGTATCAATTCAGCTTAACCACGCCCGATCAGGAGGTGCTGAATCAGTGGTTACCTGATTTGGTTGAAGCCTTACAGCAACGGCCTGAATTATCCGAAGTGGCGCATGATTTACAGCAGCAGGGTTTGCAGGCTTATATCGACATTGACCGTACTGCCGCTGCCCGTTTGGGTATTAATGTGTCGCAAATCAGTACTGTGCTGCAAAGCGCCTATAGTCAGCGTCAGGTCACTACCTTATTTACTCAGGCCAATCAGTATCGCGTGATTCTGGAAGTAGACCCGGATCAGATTAACGGTGTTGATGCGCTGAATAAGCTCTATATCAGTTCTGGTTCCGGTACTCCTGTGCCTTTATCCGCTGTGGCTAAAGTGACACAACGACCTGCCAAGTTATTGATTAATCATCAGGGCCAGTTCCCATCCGTTACTTTGTCTTTTAACCTGGCGGCCGGTTATTCGTTGGGTGAGGCTGTGGCTGCTATTGAAGAAGTGCAGCAGCAATTGCAAATGCCAGCCGAAGTGGAGCTGACCTTTCAGGGCGCTGCTGAAGCATTCCGCGCGTCCTTGAGTAATACGCTCTGGCTGGTGCTGGCTGCTGTAGTCACCATGTACATAGTGCTGGGTATTTTGTATGAAAGCTTAATTCATCCGGTCACCATATTGTCGACTTTACCTTCAGCCACAGTAGGTGCTTTATTGGCGCTTTTGATCACAGGCCAGCCGCTGGATCTGATTGCCGTGATCGGCATAGTGCTGCTGATAGGTTTGGTGAAGAAAAACGGCATTATGATGGTCGACTTTGCGTTGGAAGCGCAGCGGCATCAGGGCTTATCGCCACAAGAGGCGATTTATCAGGCGGCTTTAATGCGGTTCCGGCCTATTTTAATGACGACTTTAGCAGCCTTATTTGGTGCTGTGCCATTGTTATTGGCCAGCGGTTCAGGTGCAGAGTTGCGTCAGCCATTAGGTTTGGTCATGGTCGGCGGTTTGTTGGTCAGTCAGGTGTTGACGCTCTTTACGACGCCTGTGGTGTATTTATGGTTTGATCGGCATTTTAGCCGTAAGGAATCTGGGCCTTTAGCTGAGGCGAAAGCGCTATGAATTTAGCCCAGCCTTTTATTCAGCGCCCTGTCGCCAGTGGCTTAATTGCCACTGCCATTCTGTTATTGGGTATGTTGTGCTGGCGCTTATTGCCGGTATCACCTTTGCCTGCG
>JAHIWM010000213.1 GCA_018815765.1 Gammaproteobacteria bacterium
AATCTCTTAAACCAATTTTCGTCATCTGTAGCGCTGCTTGATAGAATAGTCCGGAGCGAATTTATAATGACACAAGGCTTACTAAAAGCCCACCACAGGTACTAAGTCCAGATGGTCAAAATTTATCAGGCTGCCAAAGGCGCCAGAGATAAACCTCAACAGTTAAAACAAATCGAAGTACAGATTGAACGTCTGGATCACGAAGCTCAGGGCATAGGCTTTGAGCAAAAGCGTATCGTATTCGTCAGCGGCGCTTTGCCCGGTGAGCGGGTGAAAGTCCAACTAACCGAACAAAAAGATAAATCGGCCAAAGGCAAAGTGGTGAAAGTGCTGCAAGCATCGCCGCTGCGTCAGGCGCCGCTCTGTAAGCATTTTGGCGATTGCGGCGGTTGTCAGCTGCAGTATCTGTCGGCAGAACACCAACTGGAGTTAAAGCAGCAGGGCGTGGATCAGCTGATTCGCCATCAAACCGGCTTAACCACTTTGCCCTGGCAAGCTCCACTGAAAAGCGAGGGCCAGGGTTATAGACGTAAAGCCCGTATTGGAGTTTGGTTTGATAAAAAAACGCAGCAATTTACCGTAGGTTTTCGTAAAGCCAACGACAAGGTGATTACCTCTGTTGAGCATTGTATGGTGCTGAGCCCGGCTTTAGCTCGTGTATTCAGCGTATTACAACAGCAACTGCCAAAGCTGCAACATGGCTCTGCTATAACTCATGTTGAAGCATTGGATGCCGATGGTCAGGTGTATTTAATAGTGCGGCATATCCGGGCTTTGCCGAACTCTGATCAGCAGGCTTTAATCCAGGCCTGGCCAGACGCTTTATGGATAGGTGAAGCAGAGCCTGAACTTTATCAGCATTGGCAAGTCGGAACAGCAGAACCTTGTTATGAGTTGCCTGCTTCAGGTTTAAAGCTGAAGTTTTCTGCCGCTGATTTTATTCAGGTAAATCAGGGGATTAATCAGCAAATGGTGCAGCAGGCACTGGATTGGCTCAGTCCACAGCCTGACGATCAGGTGCTGGAACTCTATTGTGGTATAGGTAACTTCAGTCTGGCATTAGCGCAGCGCGCCAAATGGGTGCATGGTCTGGAAGGTGTGGCCACTATGGTGCAACGCGCAGAAGCGAACGCGGAGCTTAATGGACTGACAAACCTGAGTTTCAGCCAGGCTGATCTGCATTTAGCATGGCCCAAAGCCGACTGGAATAAGCCGAAGTACCAAAAAGTACTGCTGGATCCAGCTCGTGCTGGTGCTGTAGGTGCTGTGGAGCAAATAGCGGGCTTAAGTCCGGCACAGATATTGTACGTGTCCTGTAATCCGCTCACTTTTGCTCAGGATGCGAAAGTTTTACTGGCTTGTGGTTATCAACTGGATAAAATCAGTGTGATGGACATGTTTCCACAAACCAGCCATCTGGAGTTGATGGCTTTGTTTCACAGGAGAAAGTAACGAATGGTAACGGTAAGGCAATCACATAGCGCCGAATACCACCCAGGCGGCACTCAGAGCTGGTTAACTGCCTTAGGTTTGCCTGAAGCAAAAACCGTTGCGCTGCTGGATGCTGAACTCTGGTTACATCAACAGAATTTAACTGACCAGGAACCCGAAGTACAAACGGGCTGGGAGATGGTCGAAATTCTGGCTGATTTGCGTATGGACAAAGATGCCTTGACTGCTGCCCTGTTATTTCCTTTGGTCGACGCCAAACTGATTGATCTGGAGCAAGTGGAAACACAGTTTTGCCCTGCAGTGCTGACGATGTTAAACGCAGTACGCCAAATGGAAGCCATTCGTTCTATTCCGGTTGGGCCAAATCAAAGCAGTAATCCACAACAAGCCGACAACTTGCGCCGTATGTTATTGGCCATGGTGGAAGATGTGCGCGCTGTGGTACTCAAACTAGCGGCACAAATTTGTTACCTGCGTTCGGTGAAAAACGCCGATGAAGAAACCCGCGTACTAGCGGCTAAAGAAACCAATGCTATTTTTGGCCCGCTGGCTAATCGCTTGGGCATAGGTCAAATCAAATGGGAGCTGGAAGACTTAGCCTTTCGTTACCTGCACCCTCAAACCTACAAACAAATTGCCAGTTTGCTGGAAGAAAAACGCTTAGACCGCGAACAATATATGCAGGATTTTGTCGCCTCAGTGCGGCAGAAAATGCAGGACGCCACTATTTCGGTTGAAGTGTACGGCAGGCCTAAACATATTTTCAGTATCTGGAAAAAGATGCAGAAAAAGCAGCTGGCGTTTGATCAGCTGTACGATATTCGTGCCGTGCGTATTGTCACCACTAAGGTGCAGGATTGCTATGCCGCTTTGGGTATAGTGCATACCTCGTGGCGCCATTTGCCAAAAGAATTCGACGACTATATAGCCACGCCAAAACAAAATGGCTATCAGTCTATTCATACAGTGGTACTTGGCCCTGCGGGTCGCCCTGTTGAAATTCAAATTCGGACTCATCAGATGCATGACGATGCCGAACTGGGTGTTGCTGCGCACTGGCGTTATAAAGAAGGTGCAGGTCATGCCGCTCGCGAAGGCCAACTGGATGAGAAAATCAGCTGGTTACGCAAACTGCTGGCCTGGCAGGAAGAGCTGGTCGATGGCTCGGATTTAGCCGAAGAGTTAAAAAATCAGGTTACCGAAGACAGGGTTTATGTATTTACCCCTAAAGGCGATATTGTCGATTTGCCTGTGGGCTCCACACCATTGGATTTCGCCTATTATGTGCACTCCAATGTGGGCCATCGCTGCATAGGCGCCAAGATTTCCGGCCGTATCGTGCCTTTTACCTATCAGCTGAAAACCGGCGATCAAATTGAAATTTTAACAGGCCGCGAGCCAAACCCAAGCCGCGACTGGTTAAATCCGAACTCAGGCTATTTAAAATCCAGTCGTGCCCGCTCCAAAGTGCAATACTGGTTTCGTCTGCAGGACAGAGATAAAAACATAGCCGCTGGTAAAGAGCTGCTGGATACCGAATTAAATCGCCTGAACCTTAGTATCGACAGTATTCCAAAAGTGCTGGCGCGTTTTAACGTCAACAGTATGGAAGAGATATTGGCCGGTATTGGTGGCGGCGAAATAAAAGTTACGCAGGTTGTGCATTATGTGCAAAGCCAGTCGGGCAAAATTCAGCAACCTGAAATTGATCCGCGCCTTATTAGCAAACCTATGTCGGCCCAGCCGAAAAGCCATGTGGTGGTGCAGGGCGTAGGTAACTTATTGACTCATATGGCCGGTTGTTGTCAGCCGCTGCCAGGTGATGCCATAGTAGGTTATATCACTCAGGGCCGCGGTATTGCTGTGCATCGTGACGACTGCGATCAGTTTAAAACCTTGCAGGAAGCGCATCGTGAACGGGTAGTGGAAGCGACATGGGGCGATAAATATGCCTCAGGTTATGAAGTCACTATCCGTATTGTGGCGCACGACCGCAATGGCTTATTGCGCGATATCACCAGCATTCTGGCCAATGAAAAAGCCAACGTGCTGCGTATGAGCAGTAACTCGGATATCTCGCAGCAAACGGCCACCATTATTATGACGATGGAGCTGTATAACCTGGATTCACTGAACAAACTGCTGACCAAAGTCAGCCAGATTGACGATGTGATCGAAGCGAAACGTTTTCACTGATTTACGAACTTAACAACTCATAGCGCCGGAGCCCATGCTCCGGTTGCTTTTTCTGCAGGATCTATTGTGTCACAACCACTTCAGCAATTATTAGCCATTATGGCCAGACTTCGGGACCCACAAAACGGCTGCCCTTGGGATAAAGAACAAACCTACCAGACCATAGTGCCTTATACGCTGGAAGAAGCTTATGAAGTGGCGGACGCCATAGCCCGTGAAGACTATGCCGAGCTAAAAGACGAACTGGGCGATTTGTTATTTCAGGTGGTGTTTTACGCCCAGATCGCCAAAGAAGAAGGCCGTTTTGAATTTGACGACTGCGCTGCCGCCATTAACGACAAGCTGATCCGCCGACACCCTCATGTCTTTGCTGATATGAATTTAGATAGCAGTAAAGCCGTACTGCAAAACTGGGAAGCGATAAAAACCACAGAACGCACTGCTTCTGGCAAAACCTCTGTGCTGGATAATATCCCGCTGGCGATGCCGGCTTTAAGCCGCGCCTACAAACTGCAAAAACGTTGTGCTCAAGTGGGGTTCGACTGGCCTGATGTAGAAGGCGCCTGGGATAAAGTGCAGGAAGAAATTCAGGAAGTGGCAGAATTGCCAGCTGGAGCAGCTGAACTGGAAGAAGAGTTAGGAGATTTAATGTTTGCGCTGGTCAATGTAGTGCGTAAACAAGGTTTTGACCCGGAAAAAGTCATGCGTCAGGCTAATCAAAAGTTTGAGCGACGTTTTCGTCAGGTGGAGCAGGCTTTAGTTGATCAAGGGTCTAGTCCGGCACAGAGTGATTTGGTGGAGATGGATGCGTTGTGGGAGATGGTGAAGAGGCGGGAGAAGCGGGGGAAAGCATAGATGCTTGCCCTGTAGGTTGTACTCGTCGCGAAGCTGTAGGTTGTACTCGACGCGAAGCGGCAGTACAACAGGGCAACGTGCAGCAACAATTCAGATAAAGCATTGAATTTAAGCCTTTCGCCTTTGGCGAGCCGCTTTCTTTTGCGTCGCCAAAAGAAAGTGGCGCAAAGCAAGAAAGTGCAGGAAGCACTTTCTAACAGCCGAAGGCTGGCCCGCAGGGTGAATTGCAGGGATGCAATTCATAAAAGGCGACCCCAGATCGCAGCGACAACGCTTGCGTTGAACAGCTTTAGCTGGCCCCGAAGGGGTACGAACGAAGTGGGTATAAAGCCCGGCCCAAAATCGTGCGTCCAAGGCGGCTGGGTAACTCGCTCGTCGCTACCCACTCCTCACTCAAACAGTCCCAGCCTTAAAACCTTGGTCACCCAATTTTGTCAGGCTCGCGACCCAATGGGGGGCTGATGACAGTAGTTGGAATTGATTTTTCTATGAGCGAGAGCAAAGAGCTAAACGCCATAATAACGCACACTGCAAGACCTGACCCTAAAGTGCGATGTTAGATATAACACCGAAGGCAGCTGTTCGTATCATTCGTCCGCTGACCTGATTTGTTAGACATTGGCATATTCAATAGCTAGGTTTTTAAGGCAGTGCATTAACATGTTGTCTACTTTTTTCATTGTAGAATTTAGCTCTTCAGCGGACTGGAATGGACTTTTTTGAGCTAACTGTTGATATACCGCATCAGAAAGAGTATCAGCCTCATCTAGCAGCGCTACATTATCCTTAATATCAAGTAAAGCACATAATGCTCTCACCTCTCGAAGTACTGACAATGCTTCTTTATTCTTATTTAGCGCTAATTTTGTAGCGTCAGTAACATCTTCGATGTCACCCTCGACTACTTTTAGCCAATATGGATGTGTAGCTTGATCAAATAGGTCTCTCACCCGCTCAATCTTTATAGCCAAATCTCTTAATGTAGATACATGCTCTTTTCTCCTCTCAACTCTTGTTTCATGGCTCTGTTTTGAAAGTAAGAGCAAATACCCTGATGCTCCTGTTATTAGAGCACCCAGCCCGATCTTTAAAGCTGTGTCGATCAGTTGATATGTTTCGGTATCCATTTAAACCTTCTTCTATGCCTAACGCATACTAGAAGGCACCGCGCCCAAGAGTTGGACACTTTTCGCCTTCTTTCCTGAT
The DNA here is from genome assembly GCA_018815765.1 of Gammaproteobacteria bacterium. GTDB lineage: Bacteria > Pseudomonadota > Gammaproteobacteria > Enterobacterales > Alteromonadaceae > Pararheinheimera. Next base: position 5,710 of record JAHIWM010000213.1, read on the forward strand.
TTTTACTTATACCAAACTAGCGCCAATGTACCTGTTATTCAATATCTATTCTAAAACTTACTAAACAGTTCCAGACAAAATTTATACAGGCAGTGCGCTAGTCGCTTTTCACTTCATTCAGGCACAACAACTAAAGAATTTAACCAATGGTTATATAAAGTGTTAGGCAAAAGAAGGGAAAAGCTGAGGCTGAAGGCAGCGCATTAGCTCGCTTTAACAACCTATCCACCAAACTAAACCAATTCTCTGTGGTCTGCGTATAACATGCACTAGTGATAACAAGCGGCGAGAGCTTTTATGTTAACTGAATCTGCTTTAGTGGTACGCAGCGCTCTGGAAGCTGCAGGCCTTGAAACTCCTATGCTGGACAATGGCTTGTCCAATGATCAGAAGAAACAGCGTTTAACTGAACTAATGACGCAAGTGGTGCAAACCCTTGGTCTGGATTTAACAGACGATAGTCTGGCTGAAACTCCTGCCCGTATTGCCAAGATGTATGTGGACGAGGTGTTTTCCGGTTTGGATTACAGCACTTTTCCTAAGATTTCGATGATCGACAATAAAATGCGCGCTGAAGAAATGGTCAAGGTGCAAAACATCAGCTTTACCAGCACCTGCGAGCACCATTTTGTCACTATAGATGGCACTGCCACTGTGGCTTATATACCAGGCCAGAAAATTATTGGTTTGTCGAAGCTAAATCGTATCGTGAAGTTTTTTGCGCAGCGGCCGCAGGTGCAGGAGCGTTTAACTCAGCAAATTCAGGTGGCTTTGCAAGCCTTATTGGGTGTTAAAGACGTGGCGGTCAGCATTGATGCTGTGCATTATTGTGTGAAATCCCGTGGTGTGATGGATACCAGTTCCAGCACTAAGACTATGGCATTAGGTGGTGCTTTTAAATCGGATCCGGCAACACGCTCTGAGTTTTTATCGAAGTTTTAAACTGGTTGTTGCGGGCTTCAACTGGCACACTAAGCGTATTAATAGTTGCCAAGGGTTGTTGCTATGTTAGCCGGTATTCACCATGTGGCGCTGATTTGCAGTGATTATCAGCGCTCCAAACATTTCTATACTGAAATTCTGGGCTTAAAAGTTCTGGCTGAGCATTACAGAGCTGAGCGTTTATCCTACAAGCTTGATTTGTTATTGCCTGATGGTAGTCAACTGGAGTTATTTTCTTTTCCAAATCCGCCGCCAAGGCCCAGCACACCTGAAGCTCAGGGCTTACGCCATCTGGCTTTTCAGGTGCTGGATGTCGCGCAAGTGGTCACGCATTTGGAAGCCAATGGTATTACAGTAGAGCCTGTGCGGATTGACCCTTACACAGAACGGGCTTACACTTTTTTTAAAGACCCTGATGATCTGCCACTGGAGCTGTATCAGATACTGCCAGCCGAGCTGAGGCGTTAAAATCAAAAGCTGGTGCGGCTTTGAGTTGTACCGCCTGATAATCAAAACCCAGGGCTGCAGCTAATGTTGCAGCCATCTGGCCTTGTTGCCAGGTTTCGCCTGTGCGGATTAAACCTGCAGCCGGAATGCCCGGGCCCATAGCGGCCAGCCAGATTTGTTCTGAGCCAGCAATTTGTGGTACTGGCCCTTTATAACCCGGCACAGCTGCGCTTTTACCATGAGAGCGCCATTGAGCCGCTTCGCCGCGGCCATGATCAGTGCTGATCAGTAAAGTGGTTTGATCGCGGTAATAAGGATCGTTTTGTAATTCCTGCCATAAATCAGCAATAAACTGATCACTGCGATGAATAGCCGCCAGATACTGGTCGTATTGGCCTAAGTGAGCAAAATCATCAGCTTCGCCTAAGGCTATGTACAGCAATTTAGGTTTATGCAGGAGCATATGCTCCAGCGCAAATTCCTGGGTAAATACATCCAGCCGTACGTTAGCAAAAGGGCTTGGGGTTTTAGCCTGTAACTGGTTCAAATACTTTTGTTTTTCGCTGAGTTTGCCTTGTTCCGACATAAAACCAGCATTGACCGTCAGGCCTGAACGCTTGGTATTTAAGATATAAGGAAACAGATCCCAGGAGCCAAAAGCCGCCACTTTATGCTGCATTTCTGGCTGTTGGTTTAACCATTCCAGCACTGTGACATTAGGGTTGGCTATTTTGTTATTGCTGTTAATGGTCGGGTCGGAGAAACCTGCCAGTAATTCCTGATAACCGGGGTAAGAAATCTGATTAGGGTTGCTGACATGAATGGCCGAACCCTGACTGCGGTCGCCGACAGTAATGCCTTGCTGGCTGACTGTTTTATGTAAAAACGGCATTAAAAGTTCAGGCTGGCCGGGTTTAAAAGCTCGAATCAATTCAGGCGTTTTTACCCACTGCGATTGTTGATAAAGAGTTGGATCTGCTCCGGCAAAAACTTCCTGCCAGCGCACTCCGTCTATGCTGATCAGTACGACTTTAGGTTCAGCCTTCAGACTAAATGGCAGTAAAAACACAAGCAACACAAGCCAGTTTAACTTCATCGTTTTACCCCAACAGCAGTGGATTGGGGCAGATCCTGCCAGCTAAAGATGACAACAAAGCTGAAAACTGATGGCAATTCGGTGACATCAATAGTATTCAGGCTAAAAAAGCTTGCGTTGCCGAAGCCCAGAGTCGAATATAGCCTTCTATAAAAATAGCCGTCTGGAAGTGTATCAGCCGGTAATAAGCCCTGAAGGGCCTTTATCCAAGGTGCGTGTGTATGTCCGATTTTAGTTTTCAGCAGGCCTTTGAATGGCTCAGTTCTGTCATTGCTTCTGTAGTGTTTTATGCCATTCCTATTAATGGTGCCGCTTTGCCTGTCACAGTGTTGTGGCTAGTGCTGGGTGCTGTAGTTTTTACCTGCTATCTGGGTTTTATCAATATTCGTGGTTTTCGCCATGCATTGCGGGTTGTGCGCGGCGATTACTCTGATAAAACAGATAAAGGTGATATCACCCAGTTTCAGGCGTTGTCGGCGGCTTTATCCGGCACTGTGGGCACAGGTAATATTGCTGGTGTGGCTGTAGCCATTGCTTTGGGTGGGCCAGGCGCTACTTTTTGGATGATAGTGGCTGGCTTTTTAGGCATGACCACCAAGTTTGTCGAATGTACGCTGGCGGTGAAATACCGGGTGTACAACGCCGATGGCACCACTTCGGGTGGCCCAATGTATTACATCAAAGCTGCTTTAGATAAATATGGTTTGCCACGGTTGGGCAGTTTTTTAGCGGCCTTTTTTGCTATCGCCTGTGTGTTTGGCTCTGCTGGTTTTGTGCATGTGAATCAGGGGTTTTCGCAAGTAAAGCTGGTGACAGGTTTTGATAACGCCTGGGTTTTTGGTCTGGTGTATTCGTTTTTAGTGGGCCTGGTAATTGTAGGTGGTATTCAAAGCATAGCTAAAGTGACCAGTAAGCTGGTGCCTTTTATGTGTGCTATTTATTTGTCGGCTGCTTTTGTATTTCTGGCGATGCATTTCGACGCTATTCCAGCAGCCATCTGGACCATTTTACAGAGCGCTTTTGCGCCTGAAGCGGCTTATGGTGGTGTGATAGGTGTGATTATTCAAGGCTTTCGCCGTGCTGCTTATTCTAACGAAGCAGGTATAGGTTCATCGCCTATAGCGCATTCGGCGGCTCGCACTAAAGATCCTGTGTCTGAGGGGTTTGTTGGTTTGCTGGAGCCTTTTATCGACACTGTCGTGATTTGTACTATTTCCGCTTTAGTCATAGTCGTCAGTGGTGTCTATCTGCAGCCTGGTTTAGATGGTGTACAAATGACTTCAGCGGCTTTTGGTTCCGTCTTTGATTGGTTCCCGCTGGTGCTGATGGTGGCGTTATTGCTGTTTGGTTATTCTACTGTCGTGAGCTGGTCTTTTTACGGCTTAAAGTCCTGGACTTACTTATTTGGCCACAGCGATTTTACCCAGCGTAGTTTTAAAGTGCTGTTTTGTTCAGTCGTCGCTATAGGGGCTGTGCCTAATATGCTGGCGGTATTTGATTTTATCGACTCGATGATCTTTTTAATGGCGGTGCCGAATATTCTGGCGTTGTATTTGTTATTGCCGGAAGTAAAACAGGATTTAAAAGCCTACCTTTTAAAGCACAAGGGCTAAAACATAAGGGCTAAAGCACAAAGCCCGAAAACAAAAAAGGCAGCAAGAAATTGCTGCCTTTGCGTTTTTCAAAACTGATTACTTAGCCAGGTAAGCGTAGGCGGTAATAAAAGCTGTTTCCTGAAAACCTTTTAAGCCTGTTTCTTTAAAGACGATAGGCACAGGATGACGCGCCAGCTGCTCTTTAATAAAAGAGCTGGTCAGAATTTCGGTTTTGACATCAGGTAATAACTGCAGTGCAGCTTCCATTTTAAAACCAACAGCACCACCGGCAAACTTGCCTTTTTGTGGCCGTTCACGAATGACAAAAGTGTCTATTTTGTAATCTTCTGCCAGTTTGGCAAAAACAAACTGAAATTTCTTCATCTGCTCGCTGTCCTGATCTTTCAGTAACGGCAAGCGGACAGTGCGGCAATCCGGAATATCAAACAGGCCGCTATCTATAGCCAATAAACATAAAATGGCTTCACTGCCTTTCATTTCAACACCACAAACGCGCATAGGAATTTCTCTCTAACTCAAGTTGGGCATATTATGACAGCTTAATAAGGAAAAACTATAGCGAACCTGATTGATGTTGCATGCAAGAAGATAAAGCACGCAGTCAACAAAGCTATGGCTGCAAGTACGACGGGGAAAAGGGGAAAAGAAAAAAGCAGACAAACCTGACAGGGGGGAGGCGATTTGTCTGCTCACAGTGAGTTCAGATCTTAATTGCATGCTGTGACCGGGGAAGTCAGGCATCACTACAACAAGATCTTATTACTGCTGAAAATCTTCGTCATCAATATCCCACTGGCTTACCGAAATCTGCCGGTAAAAAGACCAGTGTTGTAACAACCAGTTCAACCAATGATGGTGCAGGTCGTGATCTTGCGGTATATGGAATGACATATCTGTATCCTCCTAAACCCGGGCGCTAACGCTAGTATTGCGCCCAGTCTAGTTCCTTTAGATGACAATACTTGTTTAGTCTGCCACGTTTAAGGTTGATGCTGTGTACACAGGGCTGACGGCTTTCATTTTTTCATTTAAAAGCGCCAGGTTGTGCTGGTTAATTTCACTTTGCTCCAGCGTAGTGGCCTGTTGAAAATCAGCTAAAGCTGCAACAGGATCTTGCCCCATCAAACGGGCTACACCACGGTTAGTGTGAGCAAATGAACGCATTTCGCGTTTGTAGTTCGTATCTGAACCTTCGGCGCGACGGGCGGCATAAATGGCTGAACTGCATGCTTGCTCTGCCTGTTTAAACTCCGCCATGTGGGTGTATGCCACACACAAGCTCATGTGTTTACTGAACGCGTCTGCTTGCTTGTCTGTTGCTGCTGTTGCTTCTGCAACACCATCCTGATACAGACCTGCTTTAATTTTGCTCACGCCAGGGGTATCTTCGATTAATACCATCTTGAATCCGCTGGTGGCTGCGCTGGCGACAAAAGAACTTGAGGCCAACAGCATCACTGCTACTTTTTTGCCAAAGCTAAGGGATGTCGCTTTCATAATTTACTCTCCAGTACTCATTTCAGTAATTTCATTTCAAAGTGCAGGTTCATCACTGCACTGTGCTTACTTTAGAAAGTTCCTGACGAACTGACAAAGGATATAAATCCACCTGATAGGTGAGCAAAATTCATCTATAGTGAGCTAGAAAATGTAACTTTGAGTTGATAGGCAGCGTTTAATGGTATGAGTACAGCTGAGATGGTCAATCGGCAGTTCGCTTTTACCTACATCCCTGTAGGTAACAACGAGTATAAAAAACTAGATGGGGCCTAACCGCGCAAGCTATTAAAATGCACGCTGAAAGCTTTGTAATATCCAATTTACCAGTAGCTGTATTTGTGGTTTGTTCGGATCAGTTTCGTGTTGTACCAGGTAGTACTTATCACGGCTTTCCAGTTCCTCACTGAACAGACGTTTTAAACTGCCGCTGGCAAACCAGGAATGGCTGATAGGCCAGGGCACCAAAGCTATACCCAAACCTTGTTGAGCTGCGCGGGCTACGCTGAACATGCTGTCGAGTTGGATCACTTGTTTAGGCGTAAAGACTTCCAGTTCAAGTTGTTCAGCCCATTGATGCCAGGACCAGGGTCTGGCCTGATGCACCAGACAAGGCACTTTAGTTAGCGCTTCAAAACCCAATCCATCCAATTGCTGATACAAGGCCGGGTTACAAGCAGGCACATAGCTGATAGGAAACAACTCATAAGCTATTTTGTCTGTAGGTTTGGCACTGGCCAATAAAATCTGCAGGTCGGTGTGTTTAGCCGGATCCTGCCGTGATTTAATGGTTTCCACTTTTAAGTTGATATCAGGATGTTGTTCTGACCAACCCACCAGTTTCGGCACAAATAACTCACTGGCAAAAAACTCTGGCATTGAAATACTGATTTCGGTTGGATTTTTCTGCAGGCTAAAGGTGCGTAAAGTTTGTTCCAGTTCACGCATGAGTGGCAATAACGCCTGATAAAAAGCCTTTCCTTGCGCCGTAAGTTCTACGGAACGGGTTTGACGTAAAAACAGGTCCAGTCCAAGCTCTGATTCCAGCTGTTTAATTTGGTGACTGACAGCCGAAGGAGTCAGATACAACTGACGTGCGGTTTCTTTAAAACTCAAACAGTCGGCGGCGACACAAAAACAGCGTAGGCCGCGCATCGAGCTATGTATGGCCATAATAATTCACAATTGTTACCAAAGACCCATAACTTAAGCAAAAATAGAACCATATGTTCACTGCTTTGATTCTAAAGGTTTTTTTTATTGTCTACTAGGCGCACTGAACCGAGTCTGGTCAGCGCTGCCCCACTTTGGGGCAATGATGCCAATTTAAAGCAAGCAGACTGAGTATAACGCCAAAATTGTTAATTAAAATGACAACTTGCTTTAATACGGTCCAGCTCGCAGGCAATTAAAAAATGCCAGGCATCCAGATGCCGTTTTGCACTGTCGATACTGTCGCCCCAGACATATAAACCATGGCCCCGTATTAAAAAAGCATGGGGTAAAGCTTCACGATCAAAGCGTTGGTGTAATTCCTGCAGAGTGAGCTCAGTGCTTTGCGGATCCAAAATGGCCAAAGGGCAGCAGTTGCGTTGTGCCGCAGAGGTTGCGACCAGATTTTGTAATTCATAGCCAACAAACAGATGTTGGCTGGCTTTGATTAAACGTGAAAAAACCGTCGCTTGCAGGCCGTGTGTTTGCAGTATCACTTTATGTTGCGGGTTCTGCTGATACAAAAACTGATGAATTGCCGTTGCAGTGTCCTGTTCTTTGGCGTTTGTCCAGTCGTACGAAACCAAATCAGCCGGGCTTAACTCGCTTTTATCTTTGTCTGTGCTGGTGAAAAGCGCGCTATGCTCAGAGGTACGGACAGAAAAAAGTCCGCTGCCAGCTGGCAACCACTGGCGCTGAGCGATCCAGCGACCTAAAGTACAAAGCTGGATGGCATAAGGATTTAATTGATTCGTTTGGATAGATTGATTCATCTTGATGTTTAGACGTCTACACATAAAACTGTCTGGATGATAGCATTCGTTCCTTTGTCAGGCCAGTCAGTTTCTACTGTTTTTGTGCGGCTGAGAGATCCCATTATGAAGTTACAAAGTAAATTGCCCGCCTTAGGTACCACTATTTTCAGCCAGATGTCGCAGTTAGCGGCAGAGCATCAGGCTATTAATTTATCTCAGGGTTTCCCTGATTTTCCGTCTAATTCAAGGCTGATCGAGTTATTGGCTGAATCAGCCCGTGAAGGCCTGAATCAGTATGCGCCAATGCCAGGTGTGCTTGCGCTGCGCCAGCAAATCTCCACTTTAGTAAAACGTTGTTACCAACGGGATATTTGTCCGGAGCAACAAGTGACAGTCACCAGTGGTGCCACCGAAGCATTGTTTGTGGCTATTCAGGCGTTAGTTCGCGCAGGTGATGAAGTCATCGTCTTTGATCCTGCTTACGATAGCTATCAACCTGCTGTGGAGTTGGCTGGAGGCTTTACCGTGCATGTGCCTTTGTTGCCACCTTTGTATCAGGTGGACTGGGCTCAGCTGGAAAAACAAATCAGCAAAAAAACGCGGCTGATTATTGTCAACAGCCCACACAATCCAACGGGGGCTGTATTTAGCCATCAGGACTGGTTGTCGCTGCAGGCGCTGGTGTTAAAGCACCGTTTGTATTGCATCAGCGATGAGGTCTATGAACACCTGGTGTTTGATGGTGAGCCGCAATTAAGCGCCAATCAATACCCTGAGTTGGCTGACCGCACAGTGATCGTATCGTCTTTTGGCAAAACCTTTCATGTGACAGGTTGGAAGTTGGGTTATGCCGTAGCTTCGGCTGAACTCACTACAGAGTTTCGTAAAATTCATCAGTATGTCACTTTTTCCAGTTTTACTCCGGCTCAGCATGCAATAGCTCAGCTATTGATTGAACAGCCAACTGAAGTCTATGAATTAGCGGCCTTTTATCAGCAGAAACGCGATCAGTTCCGGCTGGGTTTAGCAGATTCAGCCTGGTCTTTATTGCCTTGTCGTGGCAGCTATTTTCAACTGGCCGACTACAGTGCATTCAGTGATTTGGATGATGTGGCTTTTTGTCAGTGGCTGACCCGCGAACATAAAGTGGCGGCTATTCCGTTGTCGGTGTTTTACCGACAGCCACCCAGTCAGCGTATAATTCGCTTTTGTTTTGCCAAAGAACCTCAGACTTTAGCTTTGGCGACGGAGATATTATGTCAGTTATCCGTGTTGCGTTAATTCAATCCGAACTGGTTTGGCAGGATAGTGCTGCCAACCTTCAGTCTTTTGAGCAGCAGATCCTGCAGCACAAAGAGGTTCAGCTTTTTGTCTTGCCTGAGATGTTTAATTCAGGTTTTAGCATGGATTCAACGCGTATTGCTGAAACTATGCAAGGGCCTACAGTACAATGGATGCGGCAGCAGGCAAAGCAATCAGGTGCTGCACTTTGTGGTTCTGTGGCTATAGCTGCCGAAGGTCAGATTTTTAACAGATTATTGTTTGTGACACCGGACGGTTTGGTGCAGTTTTATGATAAACGCCATCTGTTTCGGATGGGGGGCGAACAGCAGCATTATCAAGCCGGTGCAGAGCGGGTCATTGTCTCTTACCTTGGGTTCAGGTTTTGTTTGCAGGTCTGTTACGACTTGCGTTTCCCGGTGTTTGCCCGTAATCAGCAGGATTATGATGTGTTGATTTATGTGGCGAATTGGCCGGAGCCTCGACGCCAGGTCTGGCGTACTTTATTACTGGCTCGCGCTATTGAAAATCAGGCTTATGTGCTGGGTTGCAACCGTATTGGTTCAGATGGCAACGGCTTGAATTACAGTGGTGACAGCCTGGTGGTGGATTATTTAGGTCAAATTCAGGCTGAACTTCCTGTCCGGCAAAGCGGGGTCGTGGCGGCAGAGCTGAACCTGACTGCTTTACAACAATTTAAACAGAAGTTTCCGGCTTATCTGGATGCGGATGCTTTTTCATTGACGTCTTTACTCTAGGAGAGCCCATGTATCAGCGGCAAGTGACGGTACTGGTGTATTTAAGTTTTATGTTACTGGGTTTACTCAGTATTTTGTGGGGCATTTTATTGCCCGATATTATGGTGCAGCTGCAAATGTCGCCTGCCGCCAGTGGTTTATTTTTTGCCTGTTTGTCGATGGGATCCATTACCGGTGCTTTTTTAGGTGGCAAATATGTGCAGAAGTTTGAATTTGTGCCCTTGTTTGCTGTGTTATTACTGATCCTGGTGGTGCTGATTATTGGTGCTTCCTTTGTGCAGTATTGGCCTTTGCTGCTGTTTTTTGTCTTCGCTTTGGGCTTAACCTGCTCAGGTTTATTCACTATAGGTCATACCCTGATAGCCCGGCTTTATGTCGCAAAACGGGCTCGCATGATGGGCTTTATGGACTTTATGTTTAGCTTAGGCACTTTAGCAGCACCTTTGTATGTGGTGGTGTTGTATTGGGGTGTGGAAGACTGGCGCTGGCCGCTGCGTTTACTGGCGGTGATGTTGGCCGGTACTGCTGTTTATGCGTGGTATTTAGGCCGTACTCATCAGAGCCCTGCTCATATGACACACAGCAAGGGCAGTTTGTCTTACCGTCAGGTGATGAAAAAGCCGGTGTTTTTTGCTTTGGCTTTAATGATGTTTGGGTACGGCGCAGTGGAATGGGGCCATGGTAACTGGTTTGTTACCTATGCCAGTCAGGGCTTAGCTTTAAGTACTGAGCAGTCACGGCTTATTTTTGCCTTTTTTACCGGTGGTATGGTGCTGAGCCGGTTAAGTTTTTCATTGTTTTTACGCTGGTTTACCAGTGCCCAGCTGCTGATGATTCTGGTGCTCTGCGCCTTTTGTGGTGCTGTATTAGTGAAAATCACTGCTGTACCGGCTTTATTGCAACTGGGTAACTTTGCTCTGGGTTTAGGCTTAGGCGCTATATTCCCGCTGATGCTGACGGCTGCTATGGATCTGGATAGTGATAATGGCCCTGTTTTGTCTGGTCTTGCTAATATTGGTGGTTCTATTGGCTATCAGGCCGCGGCTTTAGGCACAGGTTTAGCGGCGCAGCAAGTAGGCATAGCTACAGCCTATTGGCTGATCCCTATATTGGCTGTCTGGTTGCTGGGCACTGTCAGTTATTTCAGTTATTTGTTGCATAAAAAACACACAAAACCAGCGCGAATTTAACCTTTTTGCTGCATTTGTAGGTTTTATAATCAGCTGGCTCTTGATTCTGAGCGGCTTTAGGCGCATAACCTAAGGCCGTATGACCTGCAAAAATTTAAACTATGACTACAAGTATTCAATGGGCTGAATTAGCCAGCGCTGCCAAGGCAGCATCAGAACAGGCCTACGCGCCTTACAGTAAATTCCCGGTAGGTGTCGCAGTTCAGGCCAGCAGTGGCAAAATTTATTCTGGCTGTAATGTCGAGAACGCTTCTTATGGCGGCACTATTTGTGCTGAACGTAATGCGATAGCAGCAGCTGTTGTAGCTGGTGAACGTCAGTTTATTGGCTTGATGGTATACACCCCGCAAGAACAACTGACTCCGCCTTGCGGTATTTGCCGGCAGGTGATTGCTGAGTTTTTTACACCGGACAGCCCGGTGCGCAGCTGCAATCATTTAGAGCAACAACAGGAATGGACGCTGGAGCAATTATTGCCGAGCGCTTTCACACCGTTGTTTCTGGCCAATAGCAAAAAATTCTGAGTTTGGAGTACATGATGTTATTACCTCAGGAAATCATTAAACAAAAACGTAATGGCGGCGCTTTAACTGAAGCTGCTATTGAACAATTTGTCCGTGGTTTAACGGATCAAAGTTTCAGTGAAGGCCAGACTGCAGCATTGGCTATGGCCATTTATCTGAATGGGATGAGTACTGCAGAAACTGTGGCTTTAACCCGTGCTATGCAGCATTCAGGTGCTGTGATGAATTGGACTGATATGCTCGATGGCCCTGTGGTGGATAAGCACAGTACAGGTGGCGTAGGGGATAAAGTCAGTTTAATGCTGGCTCCTATGATAGCCGCCTGTGGCGCTTATGTACCGATGATTGCAGGCCGTGGTTTAGGCCATACAGGTGGCACTATCGACAAGCTGGAAGCTATTCCGGGTTATCAGTGTCAACAGCCTTTGGATAAAATCCAACAGTTAGTGAAACAACAAGGTTGCGTTATTGTCTCGCAAAGTGGCGAATTGGCTCCTGCTGACAGACGTTTGTATCTCATCCGTGATGTCACAGCGACAGTCGAATCTATTCCGCTGATCACTGCTTCTATTTTGTCGAAAAAGCTGGCCGCTGGTCTACAGGCTTTGACTATGGATGTAAAGATTGGCTCAGGCGCCATTATGAAAAATGTCGCAGACGCTTCAGCTTTGGCCAAAAGTATTGTCAATACGGCCAAAGGTGCTGGTGTACCAACTCAGGCTTTATTAACAGATATGAACCAGACCTTGGGTGCAACAGCTGGTAACGCACTGGAAATATTGGAAACGCTGGACTATTTAACGGGTAAATACCGTGAATCCCGTTTGCATCAGGTGACTTTAGAACTAGGCGCCAGCATGCTGCAATTAGGTGGTTTATTTAAGGATAAAGCCAGCGCTATTGCCGCCCTAGAGCAGAGTTTAACCAGCGGTAAAGCGGCGGAGATTTTCAGTAAGATGGTGGCCGCTCAAGGTGGACCTGCAGATTTACTAGAAAAACCTGAACTCTATCTGGCCAAAGCTAAAGTGGTGCTGGATATCCAGGCTCCGGTGGCTGGTTATCTGAATAAAGCCGATACCACTGCTATTGGTATGGCAGTAGTCCGTTTAGGTGGCGGTCGTGCTCATCCGGATCAGGTGATTAATATGGCGGTGGGTTTTAGTGATGTAAAAGCTTTGGGTGCACAAGTGGCCGCAGGCGATCTGTTAGCCCGGGTTCATGCTGATACAACGGAAGCTGCAGAGCACGCTAAAAACGAATATCTGGCGGCTTTAACTATTGAAACAACAGCGGCGACAATCGATCCAATTATCCATTTAGTGATTGATTAATAGACAGAATATCTGATGGCCTGAAAGGTGGCTTTTGGGTCATCAGCTTGCGACGAACGACCTTGTTGCTGATCAAGGCATTTGCTACTGTACTGGCTTCTTTGCACGGAGGCTAGATGAAGGCGTTAAGTAGTTGTATCGTATTGATGTTATGGGCGTTCACTGCGTCTGCCCAACCTGTGATGCAGTGGTATACCAGCCATTGGCCCCCTTATCGTATCAGTGAAGGACCTTATGCCGGACAAGGTTCTTTTGATTTGATGCTGAGGCAGCTCATTGACGCTTTGCCGCAGTATCAACACCAGATCCATCAAATTCATTTGGCCCGCATCGTCAAAGTCTCTGCGACCACCAGCGAAAACCACTGCACCTTTGGTTTGCGTTATACACCAGAGCGGGATAAGCGCATTTATTTTTCTCAGCCAGCAGGCTTATTACCTAATCTGGCCGTCAATAGTCTGCAGCAACATACCAAACTTAAAACCTTCGACCCACAACAAGCCGTGCAGATGAGCACATTGGTGAAAAGCCCGGATTTACTGGGCCTGATTGAAAATGACAGAGCTTACCCTGCTGTGATTGCGGCTCAAATTGATAAAGAAGGTAGTAATTTGGGTGGCAGCTCTATGACCACTATGAACCCGGCGCAGTTATTGGCAGCTAAACGGGTAGATTATGTGGTGGATTATCCAAACCGTTTACGTTACTTCAGTATAGCCGCGGGGCAAGAGACCCAGCTTGAATTCAGGCCCATTGCTGAGATCCCTGACTTTTCTTATACCTATGTCAGTTGTTCTAGAACAGAAATTGGCAAACGTTGGATTAGTGATATTGATGTGGCCCTGAATGAATTAAAGCAAAAGCCAGAGTATAAAAATGCGATGTATCGTTGGTTTTCAGAACAGGAACAACAATTGTTGGAGCCCCATTACAACGGATTTCAGCAAACCCGGCTTTTTGTGCCAGAGCAAGCTGAAACCCGTTTTAGTGACCTTTAGTCTGGCTTTAATGCAGCTTTAAGCGTGGTCTGATGATTTTATTGATTTTACCTATCACCGAAATCACCAGGGTTCGGAACCAGCCGTGTAAGGCTACCTGGTGCATACGATACAGCGATATATAAGCCAGGCGTGCGATACGGCCTTCTATCATCATAGCGCCACCAACCAGATTACCCATCAGATTGCCGACAGTGCCAAACCTACTCAACGAAATTAGCGAACCATGATCTTTGTACTGGTAAGCCGATTGTGCTTTGCCGGCCAAAGCAGCGGTCAGGTTTTTAGCAACATGACTGGCCATCTGATGCGCTGACTGAGCCCGTGGTGGCACCCATTTATTGTCTGGCAGCGGACAACCGGCGCAATCACCAATCACATAAATCTGGCTATCTATGCTGCTTTGCAAAGTGGGTAATACCATCAATTGGTTGATACGGTTGGTTTCTAAACCATCTAATTCTTTTAAGAAATCAGGTGCTTTAATACCAGCAGCCCAAACCATCAGTTCTGCCTGTAAATGTTCATCACCCAGTTGCAGGCCATGTTCATCCGCTGCCGTGACTTTAGTACTGACCCGCACATCCACACCCAGTTTTAACAGCTCCTTGTGTGCTGCTGCGGCTATACGTTCCGGCAGGGCGGGCAGAATACGAGGACCGGCTTCAATCACAGAGATTTTTAAGCGGTCACGTTTCATATCGTTAAAGCCGTACAAATTCAGCTCTGCTGCTGCATGGTGCAGTTCTGCCGCCAGTTCAACGCCAGTTGCTCCTGCGCCAACTATGGCGATATTTAGATTTTCTTTTGGATGCAAAGGTGAGTTCAGCTTTAAATAGGCTTCAAGTAAACGGCGATGAAAGCGGTTAGCCTGCGAAGGGCTGTCGAGGAAAATACAATGTTCCTGTACACCTGGTGTATTAAAGTGATTCGATACACTGCCAATGGCAAGCACCAGATAGTCATAATGAATACGACGCTCTTCCAGTACGACTTCGCCGCTTTCATCCAATACAGGTGCCAAAGTGACCTGACGATCTGCTCTGTTCAGGCCGGTAAAAGTGCCGAGTTGAAAGTCAAAGCCATGAGCTCTGGCATGAGCACGGTAAGTGACCTGATCAATATCCACATCCAGCGTGCCTGTTGCTACCTCGTGCAACAAAGGTTTCCAGATATGAGTAGGGTTTCTGTCGATGAGGGTTATAGCCGCTTTGCCCTTACGGCCAAATTTATTACCAAGGCGGGTTGCCAGCTCCAGTCCACCGGCACCACCACCAATGACTACGATCTGCGGGGTTGTCATCTGCTTTTTCTCACATAAAAAAAACCGGCAACAAGGCCGGTTTTGGGGGTTAACTATTTTTTTGCCGTTTCATCGACTCAAAAAACTCGTCGTTGGTTTTGGTCATCGACAGTTTATCGATCAGGAACTCCATGCAATCTGTTTCATCCATTGGATGCAAAATTTTGCGTAGGATCCACATTTTTTGCAGCTCTTCCGGCGATGCCAACAGTTCTTCGCGGCGGGTGCCTGAACGGTTAAATTCAATAGCCGGGAAAATACGACGTTCAGCAATTTTACGCGACAGGTGTAATTCCATATTACCTGTACCTTTAAATTCTTCGTAAATCACTTCGTCCATCTTCGAGCCGGTATCGACTAACGCAGTAGCGATAATGGTTAAGCTACCGCCTTCTTCCACGTTACGGGCTGCACCAAAAAAACGTTTTGGTTTGTGTAAAGCATTGGCATCGACACCACCTGTTAATACCTTGCCTGAGCTTGGGATCACAGTGTTGTAAGCACGGGCTAAACGAGTGATCGAGTCGAGTAAAATAATCACGTCTTTTTTGTGTTCAACTAAACGTTTGGCCTTTTCGATCACCATTTCGGCAACCTGAACGTGACGGCTGGCTGGTTCGTCGAAGGTAGACGCTACGACTTCGCCTTTCACCAGACGTTGCATCTCGGTGACTTCTTCCGGACGTTCGTCAATCAGCAATACCATCAACACACATTCAGGGTGGTTGGCAGCAATAGACTGGGCAATGTTTTGCAGCAGTATAGTTTTACCGGCTTTTGGCGGTGCCACAATCAAACCACGCTGACCACGACCAATAGGAGAGGCCAGATCTAATACACGGGCTGTGATGTCTTCTTTACTGCCGTTACCACGTTCCATCCGCAAACGGGAATTGGCGTGCAGCGGCGTTAAGTTTTCAAACAGAATCTTGTTACGGGCTTGCTCAGGACGACCGAAGTTGACTTCGTTCACTTTTAGCAAAGCAAAATAACGTTCGCCTTCTTTTGGCGGGCGAATTAAGCCAGAAATGGTGTCGCCAGTACGCAGGTTAAAGCGTCTGATTTGACTTGGTGAGACGTAGATGTCGTCCGGACCAGCCAAATAGGAGCTGTCAGAGGAACGTAGGAAACCGAAGCCATCGGTTAGAATTTCAACAACGCCGTCACCAAAAATCTCTTCGCCGTTTTTGGCGTGGGATTTCAGGATAGCGAAAATAATGTCTTGCTTACGTAAGCGGGCCATGTTTTCCAGGCCCATAGACTCGGCTAAATCAACCAGCTCGTTAATCGGCTTCAGTTTTAGTTCGGTTAAATGCATATGATGGGTTCTTGTTGGTCAAACAGAATTAAATTGCTTGCCGCTGATTAAAAGGAAGTAGGCTTAGGTTTAGTCAACGGAAAAGCGTGGTTACAGGGATTTGTTGCTGCGTTACACATTAGCAGGATAATTTTCAGTCGTCCAGACGTAAAAAACAAAAAGGCGTATAAAAATACGCCTGTTTGTGACTGATTTAGATATTGCTATCCAAAAACTCTTTTAATTGAGTCTTCGACAGAGCACCTACTTTCGTCGCTGCAACCTGACCGTTTTTGAATAACAGTAAAGTTGGGATACCACGAATACCAAATTTTGGTGGTGTGCCAGGGTTGTGGTCAATGTTGACCTTAGCCACTGTAACTTTGCCTGCGTATTCTTGAGCTACTTCGTTGAGGATAGGTGCAATCATTTTGCACGGACCACACCACTCAGCCCAAAAATCGACTAGGACAGGGGCAGCAGCTTTTAACACGTCGGCTTCGAAGCTGTCGTCTGACACCTGCAGAATATGTTCACTCATTTCATTCTCCAATTGCTTTGGGCATAACTATAAAAAAGTATTGTCAATTTTATCCGGACTGTTTCTTATTGCAAGCGTAACGGTTATGCTTAGCGCGTATGAATAAAACACACTTAACTCAGCATAAATTCGCCGATTTCGCATTGGCACCACAGGTTCTTGCCGCTTTGGCCGCGCAAGGTTATGACCATTGTACCCCAATCCAGGCTCAATGTTTGCCTCTTGCGTTAGCTGGCAAAGACATTGCGGGCCAGGCACAAACTGGTACTGGTAAAACTCTCGCCTTTCTGACGGCAACTTTCCATCATTTGTTAACCCATGAGCCAAAGGCTAAAGGGCAACCTCGTGCCATCATTATGGCTCCTACGCGCGAACTGGCTGTTCAGATCCATCATGACGCTCAGGCTCTGGCCAAAACATCCGGCTTGAAGCTTGCTCTGATTTATGGGGGCGAGGGCTACGATTCTCAACGCCAATTGTTGGAACAAGGTGCAGATATTTTAATTGGCACCACAGGTCGTTTAATTGATTACCTGAAACAAGGCCTGTACGACCTGTCACAAATTCAGGTGGTGGTGCTGGATGAAGCCGATCGTATGTTCGATTTGGGCTTTATTAAAGATATCCGTTTTATGTTCCGTCGTATGCCGCCAGTGACTGAACGTTTGAGCTTATTATTCTCTGCCACTTTGTCGTACAAGGTGCAAGAACTGGCGTTTGAACAGATGAACCAGCCCGTGCATATTCACGTGGCGCCTGAACAAATGACCGGCTCACGTATTTCTGAAGAATTATTTTACCCGTCAGACGAACACAAAATGAAACTGTTGCTGACGCTGATGGAAGAAGAATGGCCGGATAAAGCCATTGTTTTTGCCAATACCAAACATTGTTGTGAAGATATTCACGCCTGGCTGGAAGCTGATGGTCACCGTGTTGGTTTACTGACAGGTGATGTGATCCAGAAAAAACGTTTACGTATTCTGGAAGATTTCACCAGCGGTAAACTGGATATTCTGGTAGCCACTGACGTAGCTGCACGTGGTTTGCACATTCCTATGGTCAGTCATGTCTTTAACTACGACTTACCAGACGATTGTGAAGACTATGTACACCGTATTGGCCGTACTGGCCGTGCTGGTGAAAGTGGTAAAGCCATCAGTTTTGCCTGTGAACGGTATGCGTTAAACCTGACGGCTATTGAAGACTATATCCGTCATGCTATTTCGGTCACTCAATACGATACCTCTGCTTTGCTGGAAGATTTGACTGTGCCAAAACCACGGGTCAGACGTCGTCCAGGTCAAGCTCGCAGTGGTGGACGACCAAATCAGAATGGGCCAAGAAACCCACGTAGCCGCCCGCGCTAAGTCCATGGACGGCGCAGGAAAACCGACACAGCATAATGATATTTATGCTGTGATCGATCTTGGCTCCAATAGCTTTCATATGTTGATGGTGAAAGTGGTTGGTGGCAGCGTCCAGGTGATAGGCCGGGTCAAACGTAAAGTGCGTTTGGCCGCAGGTTTAAACGACAGTTTAGTCTTAAGCAAACAAGCCATGACCCGGGGTTGGGAATGCCTGGCTTTGTTTGCTGAACGTCTGCAAGATATTCCTTCTGCAAATATCCGTATCGTTGGCACAGCCACACTTCGATTAGCCCGTAACGTCAAAACCTTTCTGGTTGAAGCTGAAGCTATTTTAGGCCAGCCTATTCAGGTGATTTCCGGAGAAGAAGAAGCCCGCATTATTTATCTTGGCGTAGCCCATACCTCCAATTGTGACTCCAATCGTCTGGTGATCGACATAGGCGGCGCTTCAACTGAAATCGTAGTTGGGCAGGGCTTCCAGCCGATTTTATTGTCCAGTCTGAATATGGGCTGTGTTACTTTTCTTGAACGTTATTTTGAAAATAACGAATTAAGTGAAGCCAACTTTAATGCTGCTATTGCCGCTGCAGAGCAGGAAATTCGTACCATCAGTGATCAGTACCTGCAGCAAGGCTGGCAAAATGCGGTTGGCGCCTCAGGCACTGTGCAGGCGATGCAGGAAATCTTAGTAGGTCAGGGTAAAGATGAAGTGATCACTTTGCCACGACTGGAAGCCATTATGCAGCAGGCCCTGGCTTGTGGTCATATGGACCAGCTGAATTTACCCGGCTTAGCTCAGGAGCGTAAGCAGGTATTCCCTTCTGGTTTAGCAATTTTAATCGCCCTGTTCCGGGTGCTGAATATCAGTGGCATGACTTTATCCGGTGGTGCTTTGCGTGAGGGGGTGCTCTACAGCATGTTACCTCAACTGCAGCATCAGGATGTACGTGCCCGCACTATGCAAAGCATGATGGTGCGTTATTACATTGACCAGCAGCATGCTGAACGGGTGGCTGATATGGCAGCTACTTTGGCCTCCCAGCTGCATCAGCAATGGAATTTAGCCAGTTTTGAAGGTTTAGCCATGTTGCGCTCAGGTGCTTTATTGCATGAGCTTGGCTTGTTGATTGAATACAAAAACCATCACCACCATGGCGCTTATATTATCAGCCATGCCGAACTGCCGGGTTTTACCCGGGCACAGCAACAACTGCTGATGGCTCTGGTATATAACCACAGGGCTGATATTCACAAAGAAATTTTGTCGAAACAAACCATGACCTCAGTGCTGCTTGCCGTGCGGCTAACCCGTTTATTGCGGCTTTCGGTGATTTTGTCGATGCGTCGTCGGCATGAAGTCTTGCCTGAAGTACAAATCACAGCTCAAGCTGAAGCTTTAACTTTGACTTTGCCTGAAGGCTGGTTGGATCATCACCCACTGATGCGTGCCGAGTTGGAACAGGAAGTGATGTATCAGCAGCAGGCAGGCTGGCAGCTGAATATTGAATAAAATGGGGTCAGATCACATTGTTAATTATTTTGTTAACAATGTGATCTGACCCCATTTTTAGCTTTTATTGCTGTAACCAGATAGCCGCTTTTTTCGCGAAGTACGTCAGTATGCCATCGGCACCAGCGCGCTTGAAGGCCAATAAAGACTCCATCACCACTGCTTCTTCGGCCAGCCAGCCATTTTGAATAGCCGCCATATGCATAGCGTATTCCCCACTGACCTGATAGGCAAAAGTGGGTACTCCGAATTCGTCTTTAACCCGTCGCACTATATCCAGATAAGGCATACCAGGTTTTACCATCACCATATCAGCGCCTTCTTCCAGATCCAGAGCTACTTCACGTAAAGCCTCGTCGCTGTTGGCTGGATCCATCTGATAGGACTTTTTATTACCACCTTTTAAGTTACCAGCAGAGCCGACGGCGTCACGAAACGGGCCATAATAAGCCGAAGCGTATTTAGCTGAGTAGGCCATGATTTTGGTATTCACAAAACCTTCTGCTTCCAGTGCAGAGCGGATAGCGCCAATGCGGCCATCCATCATGTCAGAGGGTGCCACTATGTCAGCGCCTGCTTCGGCGTGAGACAACGCTTGTTTCACCAGAATATCTGTAGTGATGTCATTGAGGACATAACCGTCGTCGTCAATAATGCCATCCTGACCATGAGTGGTGAAAGGGTCAAGCGCAACATCAGTGATCACACCCA
>JAHIWM010000214.1 GCA_018815765.1 Gammaproteobacteria bacterium
TAGTGTAAGGCTAACGGCAACAATACGACCTAATTTCAGTTCAAGCGGGCCTAATAAATACCAGACCCAAATCAGGTTAAATACCAGATGAGAACCAGAAAAATGCAACCAGCCCGGAGTAAACCAGCGCCAGCCTTGCTGCAGACTTAAACCCAGTTCAGGTTTTAGTTGTAACGCAGCTAGAGCAGACCAAGGCTCAAACTGCTGCCAGCTATACACCAGCAAAGTGGACAACCAGATCATATGGGTAAACCAGCCACCTTTAGCCCATAACTGCTGCCAGTACCCTGCTAAACCAGCAGAGCCTGTACCAGACTGCACAACTTCAGCTCTGTCCCAAGCCGCAGCCTGATAACGATCGGCGTATGGGTTTAACAAAAAACGCTCTAACTCAGCCAACACCTGCTGCGCATGCTCTGGTGCACACCAGAGTTCAGCCTGCTGCGCAGAATGCACCACCACACTGACATCCAATTGCTGATTTTTACAATAATCAGCCAGACTCAGAGCTGCGGCAGAAGAAGCAAAATCACCAATTTTAATCATGGGATTCACTGACAAAAGGCAGTTGCGAACGCCAGGCTTCAAAACCACCATCCATGCTAAACACAGTTTCAAAACCTTGTTGTGCCAAATACTGAGCAGCGCCCTGACTGGAATTGCCGTGGTAACAAACGACGACCACCGGAGTTTCAAATTCAGTTTGCTGTATAAACTGATTCAGACTGCCGTTGGTTAAATGGAAAGAATCAGCAATATGACCAGAGGCATAACTTTGCTCATCACGGATATCCACCACCACAGCTTTATGCTGTTGTATTTGCTCCAGCGCTGTCGCTACTGAAATACGACTGAACTCACTCATAGGTCACTCCGTTTACGACTGAAAATTCGGATTTATGCCGCTATAGTAGCCCAGCTGCATGGCGATGAGTACCACAGCATGCGCTGGATCAGTCAAACAGCAGGTAATTGACGAAGAAATAACCAGTCTAAAGCAGCTAAATACCGCATTAAAACACCAAGTTAACAATTACAGCTTTAGCTAAAGCCCAAGCTTAGGTAAAATAGCGCGCCTTGTTGGTTTGGAAACAGAGTACCCATGTCAGATAGTCCCTTGTATTTAATTTATGATCCTGCTTTTGATGATATGGACGCCGAAGGCTGCCCGGGATTTGGTTTTATACTGGTGTTTGACGAGCAGGATCTGGACAACTACCAATCGGGTGAGAACCCGCCTTTCCCTGCTGTGTCCATGTTATTTACCGATCATGCCGATGGCAGTATCAGTGGAGACTTATTGGGCTGGGCACAACTGGACGCCGAAATTTTTCAGCAATTCCCTTTGGGCCAGTTCTTTCAGTTGATGGAACAAGCCGCTCAGGTAGCGATTAACGCCTATCGTCAGGTGGGTCAGGTACCAGACAAACTGATAGCCCAGATGATGCCGGACGATGATTTAATTCAGTTTGATGTGCAATTTGCCACATTGGAATTAAAAGATGATGAAGCAGAATCACAGCTGGCCAAACAAATGATGTCTGGCCGGCCTTATTTAGATTCGTGATGCTCAGCCAAAACGCAAAGAACCCTATAAAGGAGACTCGAAAGTCTCCTTTTTATTGCCTGCAATAGTCATACAGCTTTAGGGTTGAGCCTCATAACCTGTAATGTCGCCAATATCAGCAGGCAACAGCCCTTTCAGCATATCAGGGGTATAAGCACCAGCGCTGCTCCACAGCACCCAGTCTATATCCCCAAGATAACTGCTGCTTCCAGCATCACCTATTTGCAGGTAGTTATCGCTATTGGTACTGGCTGGACGCATGGTCACGCCTTCCAGAGCCAGCAGCGGGGTATTTTTACCTTCAACATACAAGGCCACATTGCCTGTAGTAGCAGACGTCAGGCTGACAGTAAAGTGGTACACCCTGTATGCGCTCATATCCAGTGGATCAGGTTCGTTGCCTTTACCTGCTGTGACAGAAGAGCCATTGTTGGCGTTTTCTAATTGCACACCAGAGTTGTTGCCATCATTGCGGAAAATGATTTTTAATCTACTGGTTGCGCTGCTGGCAGCGGCATCCCCCAAGGCTATTTCAGTCTCCAGCACACGATTGCCGCCGGCATTACCTTTCACCCCCATTAACAGCGTGAAATGCTTAGGATAAACACCATCATCGGCAACTACGTTCTGCAGTTTGGCTCTGCTACGGTCAGCTCCATTGGCTGTGCTATCAAAACGGACAGTGCCGTCGCCATTCGCACTAAACAGATTAGGTTCATCCACCCCACTATTTTGCTGGACTACAAAGTTAGTCAGGCTGCCATCCGACAGTTCAACTGAGTTAGCGGCAAAAGGGTGCTGACTGCCATCATAACTGCCCCAGTCCACACTTTGTGGCGGTTCGGTTGGATCAACAGGACCAGGACCTGGCTCTGGCTCCGGCTCAGGTTCCACAACAGGAGGTTCCGGCACCAGACAAATACCGGGACTTGGCGGAGTCTCGATTTTACCAACGCCGGCGTAGGCCAACACTGTGGCTTTTACATTGTGTACAGGCAACAAATTGGCCTGATAGTTATAAGGAACATTCAGCTCAGCTGTAGATGTTGGAGTAGCACCCGCAACTAAGCCATCGGCAGGACTTTCGACCCAACTGATATTTTCAAAAAGATTATCGATCATTTGCCAATAGCCTGGTTTGAGGCTGTACATGGACATCACAGGATTTTTCATATTAGCAAAGTGGTTATGCTCAATACGGATCACGGCCTCCATACGGCTGTTGATACCACTTTCAACCGCACCATCATAATAATTGTTATAAATATGACCTTTGCCAAAACGGAATAAAGGCAAACGCGAATTCACGTTGTGCCAATGGTTATGATGGTAAGTTAAGGTCCGATCAAAGTTGTCACTGTCTGAAGATCCAACCAGCGACGTTTTCCAGCTGTTATGTAACTTATTGAAGGATATCGTAATAAACTGAGCGTCCCCTTTTGCGTCCACCAAACCGTCGTAATAGTCTTTCACCTGATCTTCGGTGAGTGTTGGATCATTTACCGTCAGACTATTGTAGATTTCGTTATGATCAATCCAGATATTACGGACCGGCCCTTCCATGCTGATACCGTCACCCGGTGCGCCTAAATTGGCACGGACATGGTGGATGCGCAAGTTGCGGATAATAATGTTGTTCGCCCGTACAATGTTAAAACCAATGCCAGCCATTTCCCCCTGACTACCAAGGCCAACTATAGAAACATTGGAAATATCTTTAATATCAATGCGGCTGTTTTTAGCATTTTGTAAGGTAATGGCACCATTCACCCAAATAGTCAGTGGTTTGGCCGGGTCTTTATTTTTCAGGGCGTTGATCATTTCCTCACCGGTACAGACAGTGACTTCAACTTTGTTGTCGCCACTGCCCCCGGTAGTTCCGCCATTTTCTGAGGCATAACCATAAACAGTGTCCAGATTATTCAGCGTGACGGCACTGGTATCCGGTGGTGGAACCTCAACATCAATATCCGGTATAGGTGCAGGATCATCATTATCACTGTTACAACCCACCAGCAAGCTGGCTCCTATCAGTAAAGCCAGAAGTTTTCTCTTAAATATCATGTCGCTACCCTTTGTCGTGGGGACTGGCTTGCCGTACAGCCACAGCGGTAAAACTCAGCCACCCTGTTGATTTTATTTTGTTTTAAACAGAGGGCCCTTTTTGAAAACAAGCGTTCAGACCAGCTGATACCTTACGACACGAATAACCCTCACTTAGGGTTATGGAGAAAAGCAGCAAAACAGGCAACGTCCGGAACGCTTTTAGATGGGTTTTCAAACCGAAGTTTCGCATGTGATACAAAGTACAGATCTCAGCACAAACAGATAACGTATATGCATAAAAATGGAGCCTGTATGACCCATCATAAATTACACCTTCCTCAAAAAATCTGCGCCTGCTGTGGTTTAGCTTTTAGCTGGCGGAAGAAATGGCAAAAAAGCTGGCCTGAAGTGAAGTATTGCTCGGAGCGCTGCCGGCGGAAAAAGACTGAATAACAGGCTTTTCCAGAGATCTACCGAAGCCCATGCCATAACGACAAGATTTGTCGCGCCAGTGCTGATCCCGTTTTGCTTTTTAGGCGCAGGCCTTTTACTATATGCACTTTATTTCATCACCCAGTTCGCCGGAATCGCAGCATGGCAAAAGCAATTAATATGGCCGAGGTAGAAAAAGCGTTAAGTGGCTTTACTATTCCCCCTCAGCCGACTGTTTTATTGAGTATCAAAGCAGAAATTGAAAGTGATGATCCGAACATCAAGCGTATTGCTGAACTGATCAATCAGGATCTGGGTATTGCAGGCTTCACCCTCAAAGTGGTGAACTCTGTCTATTTCGGTTTGCGTCGTAAAATCAGCTCGGTAGAACATGCCTGTAAGTTTTTAGGCTTAACCCGGGTGATTAAATTAGTCAGCTCTGTGGTGTTGCGTTTTACCTTAAGTGAAGGCCGGACAGATCGCTTCACTGAAAACCTGTGGCAAAGCGCCGGCAATGTCGCTAATGCCGCCACTTTATTAGCACAGCAGCTGCGTTATGGCACAGATTGCGCTGACGATGCTTACAGCTTAGGCTTATTCCATAATGCCGGTATGCTGTTGATCAGCAGCCAGTTTAAAGATTATGCCAAAGTTCTGAAACAAGCTCATTTAGCGGGCTACAGCATGTCTGACGCTGAAGATCAGAATTTTCAGACCACCCACGAACTGCTGGGCTATATGATTGCTCAGTCCTGGGGTTTGGCACCTGAGTTGACCAATGTAATTGCCTATCACCACAGCCATGCACTAATCCTGGCCTCTGATGATATCTATGAAAAACGTTTATTTGCTTTGCTGAAGCTGGCTGAGCATATGACGGATGAAAGCAAAGTTTTATTGGATTTAGATATGGATCCGGAATGGGAGCACCATAAAGCCACTATTCTGGATATTCTGGAACTGGACGAACTGGCTCTGCACGACTTAGGCGATTACCTGCAGCAGCAAGGTGTGCCAAATAGATACCACGCTTGATACAGGGAGCTTAGGCTCCCATTTTTTATTCTGAAGAGTTTATAAAGATGCGTATTGTATTAGCCCCAATGGAGGGTGTGGTGGACCATTTAATGCGGGATATGTTAACCCGTATTGGTGGTTTTGATTTATGCATCACTGAATTTGTCCGGGTGGTCGATCAACTGTTACCAAACCGGGTTTTTACCCGTATTTGTCCTGAATTAAAGCAAGGTGGCGTAACCCCAGCCGGTGTGCCGGTGCGGGTGCAATTGTTAGGTCAGGAACCTGCCTGGCTTGCCGAAAATGCCGTACGTGCAGTGCAACTTGGCTCTCCTGGTGTCGATTTGAATTTTGGCTGTCCGGCCAAAGCGGTCAATAAAAGCCGCGGCGGCGCTGTGCTTTTAAAAGAAACCGAAACTCTATACCAGATTATTAAAGCTGTGCGTGATGCAGTGCCATCCCAGTTTCCAGTTACAGCAAAAATCCGTTTAGGTTTTGACGATACCAGCCTGACACTCGACAACGCCCGCGCTATTTATGAAGCCGGAGCGACTGAACTAACAGTCCATGCCCGCACTAAAAGTGATGGCTATCGACCACCAGCTTACTGGCCCTGGATCAAACAAATCCGCCAAACTATTCCTTTGAATGTGGTCGCCAATGGCGAAATCTGGACACCCCAAGATGCAGCTTTGTGTTTAGAACAATCTGGCAGTACGGATTTAATGTTAGGTCGTGGCGCTTTAGCAAGTCCGGGCTTAGCACGAGATATCAAACAGCATTTTGCCAATGGCACTCATCAGAAAATGCCATGGCCTCAAGTACTGGAACTGCTGTTGCAGTACTCAGACTATGAAATAGCAGGCGATAAAGGCCTGTATTACTCCAACCGCATCAAACAGTGGTTTAGTTACCTGAAGCTGCAATACGTCGAAGCCGAAGTTTTGTTTCAGCAACTGCGTTTACAACAAAAAGCACCTGATTTAGTAGCCACTTTGCGTGGGGCTTTGGCAGAAGTTCATTAGGACTGACGCCATACACATTTTTAGGAATGACTGGTGGTCGCAGGCATTAAACCAGTCGACTGTTCTGGCGATAACTCTTCGGACTGAATCTCCGCACTCAGTACCAAAGCCGAAGTCGGTTGAATACAACAAGCCAATACTTCATCCCCACCACAACTGATACTGGGTTCCAGCACTTGCTGGTATTCACCTTTGACAACCCGCACTTTACAAAGGCCACAAGAACCGCCTTTGCAGTCGTAATTCAGCGGTACTCTGGCGGCCAGAATAGCGTCCAACACTGATTTATGGCCCTGACTGTCGGCAAATACCCCATTGATTTCAATAGGGAAACTTTGTTCGCTTGCCGAAGCACTAAAAAACTCGGCATAACAATGCTGCGCACCTAAAATGCCCAAATCATAAATCAGTTGCTCCACCATTTTTGCCGAAGCACAAAAGTAATACTGAGCCTGAGGGCCTGCAAGTTTATACAAATAACCGGCATCAATGCGGCCTTTAATGCCTTGCCAGTCTGCTGGCGGTTGAGTCAAAGCAATACGAAGGTGCAAACGCGGTAACCGGCGTAGTAACGGATAAAACACTATATCTTCAAGATGGCGGGCCTGATACACCAGAAATACCTGACGTTTTTGCCGGATAGCGGCATACGCCATCGCCAACATGGGCGTAATACCGACACCACCAGCCACTAGCACCAACGGCTGGCGCGAGCGGTTTAATAAAAAATGCCCACGTGGATAAGAGCTTTCGACTAAATCACCCACTTTTAAATGCGCAAATAAAGCCTGACTCAAACGGCCATCCGTTTCAGCTTTAATCACCAGTTGGTAATAACGCTGTTGACTGCAATCCTGAGCCAGTGAATAAGCACGGCTGACAGGTTTGCCCTGTAAGTCTTTGCCATACAACAGAATATGCTGACCCGCTTTGGCCTTAGGTAATAACAAGCCATCCGGATGCTGCAGCCATAACTTCAGATACTGGCCCTGACGTTTTACCCGCACCAGTTGCAGTTGCAAGCGCTGGTTCTGTAATTTTGGCAAAGCAATATGCTGCCAATAACCACGGCCAAATAAGAAGAATGTCAAAAACAGCAGAGCAAAAGTCAGGGCGATCATTGGAGCCGTAGCGAGTTCAGATAAGAACAATTATCAAATGATAACAGATCGCATTTAGACTGCCAAGCAGGAAGTAATTCGGGTCAGAGTAAAATTAAACCTCCAGATTTAATTTTACTCTGACCCGAATTAAGAATTACCAGTTGAGTATGACTTTGCCGGATTGGCCTGAGCACATAATCTCAAAACCTTCCTTGTAATTTTCCATTGGCATTTCGTGGGTAACTATTGGGCTTAAGTCCAGACCTGATTGAATTAAGCTAGCCATTTTGTACCAGGTTTCAAACATTTCACGGCCGTAAATGCCTTTGATCACCAAGCCTTTAAAAATAACCTTGTTCCAGTCCACCGCCATATCTGAAGGGGGAATACCTAACATGGCAATTTTGCCGCCGTGGTTGATGGTGTCTAACATACCGCGGAACGCCGAAGGCACACCGGACATTTCCAGACCTACGTCAAAACCTTCGGTCATGCCAAGCTCTTTCATCACATCTTTTAAATCTTCTTTGCTAACATCCACAGCGCGGGTCGCACCCATTTTACGCGCCAGCTCTAAGCGGTACGGGTTCACGTCTGTGATCACTATATGGCGGGCACCGACATGGCGGGCAACTGCCACGGCCATAATGCCGATAGGGCCAGCGCCTGTGATCAGTACGTCTTCCCCTACTAAGTCAAAAGACAAAGCAGTGTGCACTGCGTTACCAAATGGGTCGAAGATAGCGGCGATATTATCCGGAATATTGTCCGGAATTTTAAACACGTTAAAAGCCGGAATAGATAAATATTCAGCAAAAGAGCCTTCACGGTTGACGCCCACACCTATGGTGTTGCGGCATAAATGCACACGACCAGCGCGGCAGTTACGGCAGAAACCACAAACTAAATGGCCTTCGCCTGATACACGGTCGCCCTTGGCAAAACCACGCACCTCAGAGCCCATCTCCACTATTTCGCCGACATATTCATGGCCCACGACCATGCCATGAGGAATAGTTTTTTGCGCCCATTCATCCCATTTGTAGATATGCACGTCTGTTCCACAAATCGCGGTTTTTTTGATTTTGATCAGCACATCATTTGGGCCAACTTTTGGCATCTCGACTTCGGTTTGCCAAATACCCGGTTCTGCTTTTAATTTTGCTAATGCTTTCATCATGGCGTCCTCAGGCAATTACGCCCATTTCTTTACCAATACGAATAAAGGCGCTGATGGCCTTATCCAGGTGTTCTTTGTTATGAGCAGCAGAAATCTGAGTGCGAATGCGCGCCTGATCTTTTGGCACTACAGGGAAAGAGAATCCCACCACATAAATGCCTTCACAAAGCATACGGCGCGCCATTTCAGCTGCGACTTTGGCATCACCTAACATCACAGGAATAATAGCGTGATCTTTACCGGCCAGTGTAAAACCAGCGGCTGACATTTTTTCGCGGAAATAACTGACGTTGTCCCATAACTTAGCGCGCAGCGCATCACCATTGGCAAGTAAATCCAGTACTTTGATGGACGCAGTGACAATAGAAGGCGCTAAAGAGTTAGAGAATAAATAAGGGCGTGAACGCTGGCGTAACCACTCAATGACTTCTTTTTTGCCTGAAGTGTAACCACCAGAAGCGCCACCTAAGGCTTTACCTAAGGTACCGGTAATAATATCAACACGCTCCAGCACGTCGCAGTATTCGTGGGTACCGCGGCCATTTTTACCAACAAAACCTACAGCATGGCTGTCATCAACCATCACCAGTGCATTGTATTTGTCGGCTAAATCACAAATGGATTTTAAGTCAGCGATGACGCCATCCATAGAAAACACACCGTCTGTGGCGATCAGTTTAAAACGTGCGCCATCAGCATCCGCTTGTTTTAGCTGGGCTTCTAATTCGGCCATGTCGTTATTGGCATAACGGTAGCGTTTAGCTTTACATAAACGCACGCCATCGATAATAGAAGCATGGTTTAACGAATCTGAAATCACTGCGTCTTCAGCGCCTAAAATGGTTTCAAATAAACCACCATTGGCATCAAAACAAGAGGAATACAAAATAGTGTCTTCAGTGCCTAAGAAGCCGCTGATCTTTTGTTCCAGTTCTTTATGAATATCCTGAGTACCGCAGATAAAACGCACGGACGCTACACCAAAACCATGAGAGTCAAGGCCTTGCTGGGCTGCTTTAATCAGTTCCGGGTTATTGGCTAAGCCTAAATAGTTATTGGCACAAAAATTAAGTACTTGTTCATGACCTACGGTCACACTAGCTTGTTGCTGCGAGCTTATCACTCGTTCAGCTTTGTACAGGCCCTGCACTTTTACGTCTTCTATTTGTTGTTGTAAGTGTGCAAGGAAAGGAGTCGTTCGCATAACTTTCTCCAGAAAGGCTGAGGGACTTGGTAAAAACCGCCGTATTGTAATCACTATATCAAGGGGATGCAGCGCTTTTCTGTCAGAAAAGGCTGCAGATCGGATTAGTTGCGTAGCAAATTGTTGCCAGTTAGAAGTCAGATCGTCTGATCACCGGACAAAGCTTGATAATGCTGCTGCAATTTTTCTATACGTGGCAGAGCCTGAGCAGTGGCATAGGGCTTAAATAACAGCAGCACTTTGAGTACGCCAAGATAAGCCTGCTCCTTGTTCATGGTGGTTTGAGGCTCCTGGGTTTTTAGATAACTGATCCAGAAAGTCACCACCAGTTTAATGGTGTGAGCAAAATTGGCGATGTCAGCGTCATCGATTGCAATCACATCTGCCTTTTTTAACGCACTCAATACTGAAATTACTTTTGCCAGCACCGCCTTTTGCACAGTTAAATAATCCTGTTGCAAGGCTTGATCGCGCGACAAAATATCCGGCAGGTTGGCGTAAAAGAAATGGAAACGCCACATCAGCTCAAATACCACGTCCAGATACTGAGCCAGCGAGTCCAGTGCTTCTGACGGTTGGCTTGGAGGTTGCAGTCTGTTATCCAGCAACTTGGCGTATTCGCGGAAAATATTCCGCACTATGTCTTCTTTATTGCGAAAGTGGTAATACAGATTGCCGGGGCTGATACCCAAATGCGCCGCTATATGATTGGTGGTGATACAACGCTCACCCTGCTGGTTAAACAACTCAATACTGGCCTGCAGTATCTTGTCTTTGGTTCGAAGCTTCTTATCCATCCGCGTATTTCTTTTTTATTTATTTTTTATTAGTTTGCTATAGTAACGCCAATTCGATTAAAAACTCTAGTCGTTCAGATAAGCAACACAGGGATGGATACAAAACAATGAAAACTAAAGCAATTTATC
This sequence comes from Gammaproteobacteria bacterium, assembly GCA_018815765.1. GTDB lineage: Bacteria > Pseudomonadota > Gammaproteobacteria > Enterobacterales > Alteromonadaceae > Pararheinheimera. Next base: position 10,501 of record JAHIWM010000214.1, read on the forward strand.
CCGGCACTTTTGACCCTTTAACTAATGGTCACAGTGACTTAGTTCAGAGGGCTTCGCGTTTATTTGATCAGGTGATAGTGGCTGTTGCTTCTAACCCCAGCAAGCAACCTCTGTTTACGCTGGCAGAACGTGTGCAGTTGGCTGAACAATGTTTCGCAGATATTCCTAACGTGGCAGTGGTGGGTTTTTCGGGCTTGCTGGCCGATTTTGCCAAGAATAATCAGGCTCAAGTGCTGTTACGTGGTGTGCGCGCTGTGGCCGACTTTGAATACGAGTTTCAGCTTGCCAGTATGAACCGACAACTGAACCCAGATTTAGACAGCTTGTTTATGACACCTTCAGAAAAAAATACTTTTATCTCTTCCACTTTAGTGAAAGAAGTAGCCCGCCACGGTGGCGATGTCAGCCGTTTTGTTGCTCCTCACGTCGAGCAGGCTCTGAAGCTGAAATTTACTGCGGTTTAAAAATGGGGTCAGATCACATTAGTTACGCATAACTAATGTGATCTGACCCCATTTTTTACAGCTTAATCACTATATTGCGTTTATACAGCAGCAGTGACAGATACCAGAAACCAATCACGTGCAATAAAGCAAATACAAAGGAAGCCAGTTTAGCCGGAAAGACTAAAGCTAACTGCTCAAAGCCCCACTGAGACAGCGATACTGAACCTGCGTCGGTTGGAATAAAAATCAACTGACCTATCAGCACAGCCCAGAGCCAGGCCAGCACATAAATAAACAGCGGATTGGTGCCATAAACTTTCAGAGGCTCTGCCAGAGTAGTCCAGCCTTTTATATCAATACACCAGACCAGAGCCGCTAGCAGCAATAAAATTAAGCCACTGCTCAGCGCCAGATAGCTGCCGGACCACAAGGCTTTATTCACAGGCCAAAGCAATTGCCATAACGCAGACAGAACAACCAATACCACTCCGGATAACAACAACAGTCGCAATGCCTCTTTCTGCGGCTTCCCCTGCAAAGCTGAAGCCGTGCCAAAACCAATTAATACGGCCACCACACAAGGCACTGTACTTAACAGGCCTTCAGGGTCAAAAGCCACTCCAAAGCCCTGATACAAATGAGCAGCGCCAAAGATAGCCAGATCCCATTGCCGCACCAGATTGTGTTCCAGACTATAAGGTTGCTCACCACCGCCCAGCACCAGCGCTAACCAATACAACAGAACCAGAGCAACAGCTATAACAGGCAAATAACTGCGTTTGACGCTCAATACCAACAAAGCAGCGAGCCAATACGCTAAACCTATACGTTGTAATACACCCGGCAGGCGCAGTTCGGCCAGATCCACACTAAAAGGCACATAATTCAGCAGCACACCAATACCAATCAATTTTAAAGCCCGGCTGCTCACCCGCCAGAAACTATCTTTGGATAACACTGTAGTTTTCAGCGAATAAAACATCGCTGCCCCCACCACAAATAAAAAGGTCGGAAAAACAATATCAGCAAAGGTAAATCCGTCCCATGCTGCATGCAGCAGCGGACTATAAACATGCTGCCATGAGCCAGGCGTGTTGACCAAAATCATTAAAGCTATCGCCAGTCCGCGCAGGGCATCCAGTGCATAAAAACGTTGTGAAGACATAAAGCCACCTATAACAAATTAAGAGCTTTTCCAGCTGGTTAACTTATGTCCCTTCAGCGCATAAAACAGGATAAAAGCGTAACAAGGTAGCATCACCAGATAAGCGCCCTGTTGCCCAAGACCTGTACTGCTGGCAAGACCCCAGAACAACGGACCAAAAGCACCACCAGCTATACCCATAATCAGCAAAGCGGAACCAATACTGGTTAAAGTTCCAAGGCCAGATAACGCCAGAGGCCAGACCGCTGGCCAGACAATGGCATTGGCTAAACCAAGAATCGCAATAAACAACAAGGTATCTGGTAAAGCTGTGCCACCAAAAGGCACCAACAACGTATTCGCAATCAGATAAGAGCTGCTGTCGCCTAACACAATCGCCAGCGTTAATGCCAAACCTAAAACTGCTGATACAGCCAAAGCCTTTTGTTGTGATAACACCCTCGGGATCAGTACTATGCCCAGCACATAACCCAGCACCATACAGGCCATCGTATAGGAGGTCATGACGGTATAACGTTCAACCCCTAGTGATAAGGCAAATAAACCTATGGTGTCACCCGCTATAACCTCAACGGCCACATAGACAAATAACGACAACACACCAAACACCAAAGCAGGTTTAGCCAACACAGCTTTTAACTGATCGATACCAGTACCTGTATCCGACTCTTTTTCCAGTTCAGGCAAAGGCGAATATTTCACGGCCAGCGCAAGCAAACCTAAAAAGACTGCCAACCCCAAGTAAGGAAATACCAGACTGGCCGCCATAGCATCAATTTGTTCAGCAGTAAGAGTTGCATCAGCCGGAGCGGTAAAACCACTGACGATCAACGCAGTAAATACCAGCGGAGCAACTACACCCGCAGTTTTGTTCAGGATCCCCATAATACTGATACGCACTGCTGCTGTATCTTCAGGTCCAATTTTAACTACATATGGATTCACAGCGGTTTGTAATAAGGTCTGGCCAGCGCCAATCACCAACTGAGCAAACAAAAATAAGCCAAAGGTTTGAGTTTGTGCTGCTGGAATATACAAAAGCCCAGCCAGCATCATCACCGCCATACCCAAAGCCATACCGTTTTTATAACCGACCCTGCGTATTAACCAGGCCGAGGGTAATGCGGTAAAAGTGACTGCTATATAAAATGAAAACAGCACCAGGGATGCCTGTAAGGGGGTTAACTGCAGCATTTGTTTTAAATACGGCATCAAAGAGCCATTGAGCCAGGTGGCAAAACCCAGAACAAAAAACAGCATGGCCACTATAGCCATGGGCACAACACTGCTGCGCGCCTTGGGGGTATCGACAGTCATTTCCATAATTCCTTCCTGTTGCTGTAATTATTATTGTGTTGAATTTATTGGGTCTATGAATTACTTCGATTCGATAAAAGCTTTACCTTCAAGCCAGCATTGCTGAACCAGGCCTTCATCATTCAGTAATACCAGATCGGCTTTGGCACCTGTATGGAGTTGACCGCGATCGGAACTAATGCCTAAAAACTCGGCCGGATACAAGGACGCCATACGGACAGCTTCCGAAAGTTCAAGGCCAAGCTCTTTCACGGCATAAGACACAGCGCTGGCCATATCGAGCACAGAACCCGCCAGGTTGCCGTTTAAGTTGGTTAACTTGTTGCCATCCCGAATCACTTTGCCATCAAAAAAGTCAAACTCGGTCTGGCTGGTGCCAACTGGCGACATGGCGTCTGTGACGATCAGCAGTTTGCCTTTAGGTTTGGCAGCTAAAGCCACTTTCACCGCCAGCGGATGCACATGTAAACCATCTAAAATCACGCCACACCAGCTGTGTGGGTCGGCAAGTGCAGCCCCTACTACACCAGGCTCACGCGAAGTTAAAGGCGACATGGCATTGTATAAGTGGGTAAAGCCCGTGGCTCCGGCGGCCAAAGCAGCCTGCACTGTAGCCGCATCTGTATTGCTGTGGCCTAAACAGACAATGACATCGGCTTTAACTAACTCTTTAATTTGTTCAGGGCTGATGTTCTCAGGCGCCACTGTCACTAGTTTGATGCCCAGGTCGGTACGACGATAAATCGCCAGCTCAGCTTCTGATAAAGGCCGGATAAAGTTCTGTGGATGCACACCTCTTTTTGGCACAGATAAATGTGGACCTTCAAAGTGAACGCCCAAAACACCGGGCTCTTTGCTGGCTATAGCCTGAGCTATCACGTCAGCGGCTTGTTGCATCACAGCAACTGAGTCGGTAATGACTGTAGGCAATAAAGCCGTGCTGCCAAACTGAGCATGAGCTTTAACCATAGTGCGAAGCGCTTCAAGACTGGTATCTGTATTAAATAAAGCACCACCACCGCCATTGACCTGTACATCAATAAAACCCGGCACTAAAGCGCCCGAAAGTACAGCGCCATCAGCAGGCTGAATCGAATGAATACGGCCAGCCTCAATACTTAAAGTCACATTATGCTGCCAGTTCTGACCATCAAAAAGCCGGGCAACTGAAATCTGCTGCATCACTACCTCGTTACACTGTTTTAGTGACTTTGTTCAGGCCTGGAGGCGCATCCGGATTGACACCACGGCTACGAGCCACAGCTTCAACATCCAGATAAAAACGCTGCAATAAAGCCAGTGGTAAAACGCGTGGATTGGATACCAAATCAGCATGATGCAGATGCACAATGCTGGCGCCACGGCTACGTACTTCCGCAATTTGTGCCTGATGCGCAGCATTAGCTTCGTCCGCTATGCTGACATCAACAATGGCAAACTGATCTTTGACTAATGTCACAGGGCCGTGCAGAAATTCAGCGCTGGAAAAAGCTTCAGCATGAATGCCACAAACTTCTTTTAATTTCAGTGCAATTTCACGGCTGATGGCATAACCAGGACCTCGACCCAACACCACTAAATGCTCAACGCCCTCCAGGGACTGCGCTGTTAACTGAGCGGGTAATTCAATGGCTCGTTCCAGTAACTCTGGCAGGCTAATCACTGCATTTTGCAACTGACTATTACCAGACCAGGCCGCCACCAGCTGCAATAAAGCGCTTAACGTAGCAAGGTAGCTTTTTGTCGCTGCGACTGCTTTTTCTACACCCACATTTAAAGGGATCACCTGATCAGCCTGTTCAGCTAAAGGCGAACTTTCATCATTCACCAGGGCAACAACTAAAGCTCCGGCTGCTTTGGCCATGGCGACCTGAGCCAGAATATCCGGGCTGCGGCCCGACTGCGAAATCACCAGCACCAGAGCGCCGGTTAAATCCAGTTGCTTGTTGTACACACTGGCAATAGAAGGAGCAGCGGCTGCAACAGGTAAACCTATTTCAATTTCAATCAGATACTTGGCAAACACACCAGCATGATCAGAGGAACCACGACCGACCATATAGACATAACGAGGCTGTTTTTGTTTGATCAACCGGACTATGTCAGCAATGCGGTTGGCATTGGCAGCTAATTGTTCACGGATCCGGCTTGGTGCTTCTGCAGCTTCCTGCGCCATAATAGTTCGGGTCATCTTTGTGGTACTCACAGCTAATAGTTAAGAAATACGCAGGGCTTTTTGCTGACTCTGCTTAGCAAACCAGACAGCGCCAAATTCAGGGGCAGCTAAAGCCGGTGTGACTTTTTGCTGTACCTCTGAAGCCAAATAAGGTTGTAGCTTGTGTGCCAGACCACCAATTAAAGATAAACGTGGTGGACTGATACTTAATAATCGTTGGGCTATAGCACTGATATGAGCCGCCGCTTGTTGCACTATCTGCTCTGCCAGCACATCACTCTGCTCTGCCGCAGTAAAAACCAAAGGTGCATATTTCGCATAAGTGGTTGGAGTGGCATGCATAAAGAAATCCACCAGCGCCAGAGTGTGGCTGAGCTTTAATTCATCGCATAATAGATCAGTCATTAAAGTGGACGGGCCCAATAAGTCTTTGGCTAACAACACATGATGCACCATCTGTAAGCCTATCCATGCGCCACTGCCGTTATCGCCGTATGGGAAACCATGCCCCCCTACTTCTATCAATTGGCCTTTCACATCAGCCAGGCCACAGGACCCCGTGCCTGCGATAATCACAGCACCATCGCCACCTTGATGTGCACCAATACAAGCCACATGCAAATCACTGGTTAAATGTAATTGCGCAAAAGGATGTTGCCATTCGGAAAAAATACGGAAATATTCAGGCATATTGACGCCAGCTAAGCCGGCACCAACAATCAATCTGGACATATCTTTAAAAGCCATGCCGGCGCAGGTCAGAGCTTGCTGAGTAGCAGCAAGAATAGAGTCTGTAGCGACTTTCATACCACGTAATGGATTTGCAGGGCCGGATAAGCCTTCACCTATGACCTGGTTGTCTTCTGTGACTATGATTACCCGGCATTTACTGCCGCCACCATCTATACCTAAATAAAACGGGCCATCATAGCCTACTGCTGTAGTCATCCTACCAACCTCGTTGCATTGTCCGCTAGTCAGCTTTAATCCAGTTTGATTAAGCTTTCACCTGTTGCTGCCCATTATTTCGTCAAAAACTGAATTGACAGCGTTGTCATTTTTTTAATTCAGCATATAATAATTTTGACAAATAACAAGACCCTTGTTTAAAAATCGAGCTTAATTTTTCAAAACAAGCTCAAAATAAATTAAATTTATATTTAAAATCAACAAATTAAAAGAGGTCCATCTTGTCATTGCTCTGTCACTTTGCACATCGAAAGCAATGCAATATGCCAAAGCAATTTACATAAAATCCATCAGGGAATAAGCCCACGGTACAGTGTACCGCTATTCAGGGGAGCGTACGATGAAGTATTTTTTACCACTATGGCTTTGTATTAGTTACTTTTTTAGCTGGCAAGTTCAGGCATTCACTCAAAAAGAACTGGCTGAATTTGCCAAAAATACTGAATTAAAGTTTGCAGTTAAAAGCAATTTTACGTCAGCCACTCAGAGTAAAAGCCAGGCAGAACTGGTTTTACATAATAAATCCTCGAAAACACTGAGCGCAGGAGCCAGCGACTGGGTGCTGTATTTTCATGCGATCAGAAAACTGGAGACCACCACACAGGACGGTTTAACCTTACAGCATGTGCAAGGTGACCTGCATAGCCTGACTCCGGGAGCTGATTTTAAAGGTTTAAAACCTGGCCAGCTGCTACGTTTTGTTTTTTCTCCTTCTTCAGTTCTGGTCAGCTACAGTGATTGGATGCCCAGGGCTTTTATTACTTCCAAAGGTTTAACCCCAGAAATTTTTGCCAATACAGATACTGAAGATTTCAGTCGTTTTGTTGAACCTTATACCCAACCACAACAGTTACAACGCTTTAATAATCCCGGGCCGGATTTATACCCTATAGCGACCAGCCAAAATCGTTTTGTGCTGAATCAGCAACAGTTGTCTGCTTTTGAAAAACCAGAGCAATTATCCATAGTGCCAAGTCCACAACAGATCAGTTATCAGCGAGGCAAAACCCAGCTGAGTTCTGACTGGGTGATTTACCACAGTGGCCGTTTAACGTCTGAGGCCAGTTATTTACAGCAACAATTAAAGCAGGTTACAGGCCTGCCTTTAACCTTAACCACACAGGTTCCTGCCAATAACCAGCCTCATATAGCCTTGGGCATTTCGGGTCAAAAAGAAAAAACTGAAGGCTATCAGTTGGTGATCCATGATGAACAAATTGCATTAAATGCCAATGACAACGCAGGTGCTTTTTATGCAGTACAAAGCCTGCTGGCTTTGCTTCCCGTGGATGGAGAACGCACTGTATTACCCAATCTGACCATCAGCGACTGGCCACGTTTTGGCTGGCGGGGTTTGCATTACGATATGGCGCGTAACTTCCATGGTAAAGAAGTCACTTTGCGCATGATCGACCAATTGGCGCGATACAAGCTGAATAAACTGCATCTGCATTTAACAGAAGATGAAGGCTGGCGTATTGAAATTCCGGGCTTGCCTGAACTGACTGAAATAGGTGCAAATCGCTGTTTTGATTTATCAGAACGTAACTGCCTGCTGACCCAGCTCGGCACTGGTCCTTTTAAATCAGGCAACGGCAATGGCTATTACAGCACTGCAGATTTTATTGAGATTCTAAAATATGCCGCTGTTCGACATATTGAAATCATTCCCGAAATAGATATGCCGGGTCACGCACGAGCTGCGGTGAAAGCCATGCAGGCTCGTTATCTGACCTTAAAAGAGCAAGGTAAAGAAACTGAAGCTCAGCAGTATTTATTGTCCGATCCTTTGGATAAGTCGAAGTATATGACAGTGCAAAACTATACTGACAACTCGATTAACGTCTGTATGCCTTCTGCATATGCTTTTGTCGATAAAGTGATTTACGAGTTGCAGCAAATGTACCGTCAGGCGGGTTTAAAACTCAGCACCTTCCATATGGGTGGTGATGAAACTGGCGTTGGCTCCTGGACGGCATCTCCTGCTTGTCAGCAATTGATTGCAGACCCGGAAACAGGCATCGCCGGAGTGGCCGACTTAAAACCTTATTTTGTGGCCAAAGTTGCACAACTGGCAGCCAATCGGCAGCTCACCTTAGGCGGCTGGGAAGATGGTTTGATGTATGACGCCAAAACCCCCTTCAACCGTAAGCAATTTGCCAATGAAAACGTTTATGCCAATGTCTGGGACAATATCTGGGAATGGGGTGTAGCGGATCGCGCCTACCGTCTGGCAAATGCCGGTTATCAGGTGGTGTTGTCACATGGTACCCATTTATATTTTGACCATCCTTATGAAGCACATCCGGAAGAGCGAGGCTACTACTGGGCTGCCCGCTTTACAGATGTCGCTAAGGTCTTTGGTTATATGCCGGATGATTTATACGCCAATGCTGATAAAACCCGCGAAGGTCAGGTGATTGAAGATTTAGAAGTTTTGTTAGGTCAGGAGCTGCCTGATTTAGAGAAACCGGAAAATATTCTGGGTATACAAGGCCAGATCTGGACCGAAACTATCCGCACCCCTGAACAGCTGGAAAAAATGCTCTACCCACGCTTATTGGCCTTGGCAGAGCGGGCCTGGCACAAAGCAAAGTGGGAAGGTACAGAGCCTGATACTGAAGTCAGACAGCAGGACTGGCAGCGCTTTGGCTGGACCTTAACGCAAAAGGAATTACCGCGGTTAGCAGAAGCTGGTGTTGCTTTATATCTGCCACCACCAGGTGCAGTGTTGCAGGATGGCTTATTGCTGGCCAACAGTGCATGGCCAGGTTTAGTGGTCGAATACAGTGAAGATCAGGGCAAAAGCTGGTTACCCTACACTGAGGCAGTGAAAGTCAGCAGTAACTTACTGCTGCGCACCAAAGCGAAAAATGGCGCAACCAGCAGAGTGACTAAGCTGGATTAACGCCAATTTAATTCGGGTCAGAGTAAAATTAAATACAGCTTAATTTTACTCTGACCCGAATTATCCCAGTATTTGCTCCATCATCCAGCTGGCTTTTAACGCGGTTTTACCTGTAGACGGGTGGCCAGTGCCATGCAACAAATCCTGCACCATGGCCTGGATATGGTAAAACTGGATGTTTTCAGGATGAGCGATGTCCAAGCTTAATTGTTGTTCTGCTGTAAACAACTGCACAGGCTCATTTTCAAACACAGAAAACTCAATCCGGCCTTTACTACCGTAGATCACTACTTTGTCGCTACGCTCACCCGCTGCAAAATTCCAGAATCCAGTGCCTAAGCAACCCGACTGAAACTGCCATACAGCAGCTACCGCATCTTCTGCCTGATAAAGCTTTTGCTGATTTAAGCTGATACCACTCACATTCACCACATCACCCAGCAGATACAAGAGTAAATCCAAGCCATGACTGGCCAAATCAATAAAATAACCACCACCAGCTTTGGATGGATCAGTGCGCCAGTTGTACTGGCCAGCTAAATCGGCAGTATTAGGTGTGCGGCTGAAACTCCATTGGATCTGACGAGGAGTGCCTATCAACTCATGTTCCAGCCATTCTTTGACTTTTAAAAAACGGGGTAAAGAGCGGCGATAATAAGACACATACAAAGGCAGTTGTTTCTGTTCAAAAACATCCACCATTTCAACACATTCTGCAGTATTTAAAGCCATCGGCTTTTCAACACAGCAAATTTTACCTGCGGCGGCGGTCAACAATGCATAGTCTTTATGACTGTCAGGAGGAGTGGCGATATACACAGCATCTACATCAGGGTCGTTAATCAACTGATGTGCATCGCTATACCAGCGTGGCACCTGATGACGTTTGGCATAATCTTCGGCTTTGGCCGCATCGCGGCGCATCACGGCCACTAAGCTGGATTGCTCTGTTTTGTTAAAAGCCGGGCCACTTTTTAATTCAGTGACATTACCACAGCCAATAATTCCCCACCGGATTTGTTTCATCCCTAGATATCCTCACTGCTTTTACAGCACTTTAAATAGTTGATTGGCAGATTTCCAGCAAAACGTCTGGCCAGATACGGATGCCCTGCACAAAAAAAAGAGGATACTGCAAGCAGTATCCTCAAAGATCCCTTGGGTAAGGATTGGCAAATAAAACGCAACCTCCATGTCTGCTGGCGAACCTTGTTGACCAACTACCAACCAACATGACTCTAACGAGGGAGAACACAACAATCAGACCCCAGCAAAGTTCTGACTACCCCCGTTACTTTACAATTTACTAAAGCCCCCAAAAGCCAAAAACAGGAGCTGCACACACATGACAACGCTGTCATAACTATATTAGTGTTTTTTTTAGCCAAATCAAGTGTTTCTTAGGTTAAAAAAGGGGAAATTTAATAAGCGGGAAAACCCGTAAGGAAAATACAAAAAATGAGTGGGGTGGGTAGCAGAAAGACATAAAAACAAGCAGCACACTAAGTGCTGCCTGTTCATTTTGGAATAATCAGGCTGCTGCTACAGCTGCTTGACTTACCTTTTGACCTAAACGCTGAGCTTGCTGCAGTGACATTAAGTGGGCATAAATTGCTGGCATCATTCCACGTTTATGCAGTTCTAATAACTTCTCATCCGGCAGCTCGTTCAATTTCTTCTCATCCACAATGTAGAGACCCGAAATATCACGAGGTTGACCCTCGATTGTTATGGATAAAGTTTGAGCCGTGAATAAATCCAGATCAGCCAGAACTTTGTTAAATGCTTTGGTTGATTGACTCTGCACTAAAGATTCACGTAATGATTCGATACGAGCTTTCAGGAAATCTGTCTCAGAACCATCTTCATTAAACAAAGAATGACCAGTCTCTGTATTCACCATTGGGCTGGAGTCAATCAGCGCGACAGCCAACTGATCTTGTTGAGTTGGGTGCTCGGCAAGAACCAAAGGATGGTTCCACAGTACTCTTGGTACATAAAAACCTTGCCATACGCCATCAACAATCATCAGATTCTCACCTGTTTTCAGACCTAGCATAGTGACAGCATCAAACTCGTTTTTTTCCGGATGTTTAACGAACACTATAGGTAACTCGGCGCCTACACGGACAAACTCCTGAACCACTACCGGCAGAGCGTGCTGATCTTGTGTATAACGAAAGGCGTTTGCGGTATTAATTTTTGTTTTTGCGTGTTTTTCTCTTTGTAGCTGGGTAATTTGCAGTGACATGAATAACCTCTATAACATTTACGACTTAGCCGTCTCATTTTCTGTTGTACAGAACTTCGGCTTTTAGTTTACAGGCACTGACACTACCATTAATTGACCCGTTGCTGCAATCATGTAAATCAGGTTTAGTCTGGTCCGAACTGTCTTTAGAATAATGACCACTTTAACTGCTTGTTTCGCCAACAATTAAGCGGCTCCTCATTCAAACCAAGCTGCTGGTGCTGCCGGATAGCATCAACAGTTTTATGCTAATACTCTGGCTTATTTCAGATGTTTACCTGCATTTTCGGTTCACTTTATCAGTCATCCTTGCATCTAGTTCAAGCATTTGACAACGCTGTCAATCAAGTGTAAAAAATAGTTTGGGCTCTTCAGAGGTTCTTATGACAGCGTCAATATCAAGAGTAATTATTGCAGGCGGTGGCACTGCGGGCTGGATGGCAGCGATCAGTCTGGCACGCTTTAAAACAGAGTCTCCACTGCAAATCACACTGGTTGAATCCAGTCAAATAGGCACTGTTGGAGTAGGGGAAGCGACCATTCCCGGTATAGTGCATTTTAATCGCAAAGCCGGGCTCAACGAGCTGGACTTTATCAAAGCGACTCAGGCGAGTTTTAAGCTGGGTATCCAGTTTGAAAACTGGTATCAGCACGACAGTAAGTTTTTCCATCCTTTCGCAGATTTCGGCATGCCTGTTGATGGTGTTGCTTTTCATCATTATCTGAACCGCCTTGCCAGCACAGGCGTGCCAGTTAACTATGAGAACTATAGTTTTGCCTGCATTCTGGCGCAGCAGAATAAATTTGCCCAACCCAACCCGCAGCCTCAGTCACCTTTAGCCGATTACAGCTACGCCTACCATTTTGATGCTTCCTTGTACGCAGCGTATTTAAAACAACAAGCCACAGCTGCCGGAGTACAGCATATAGATGCGGAAATCGCGCATGTGATGCTAAAACCTGACAACGGCTTTATAGAGAGTCTGGTATTAAAAGACGGCACTGTACTGGAAGGAGATTTATTTATCGACTGCTCAGGATTTCGTAGCCTGTTGCTGGGACAAGCCCTGGGAGTCGGTTATCAAAGCTGGCAACACTGGTTACTTTGCGATGGCGCTTTTGCGGTGCAAACAACCAGAAGTGGTGAGATCCTGCCTTACACCCGTTCCATAGCTATGGACGCCGGCTGGCAGTGGCGAATTCCGTTACAACACAGAATGGGCAATGGTCATATTTTCTCCAGTGCTTTTTGTACGGACGAACAAGCCAGACAAACCTTGCTGGATACGGTGGAAGGTGAAGTACTGACTGAACCCCGCAAACTATCTTTTACCCCTGGCCGACGTGACAAGATTTGGCATAAAAACTGTTTTGCGCTGGGGCTGGCCTCGGGTTTTCTCGAGCCTCTGGAATCGACCAGTATCTCACTGGTGCAAACAGCACTGGCCAAACTGGAGGCTTTTTTCCCATCACAGGGATTTGCAGAATGCGACATCACAGAAGTCAACCGGCTGCACAATCTGGAGCTGGAGCAAATACGCGACTTCCTGATCCTGCACTATAAACTGACAGGCCGCCGCGATACCGAGTTCTGGCGCCATTGCGCAGATATGACAATTCCGGATTCGCTGGCACATAAAATAGAGCTGTATCGGCACCGAGGCCATGTTGCGCTTTATGATCAGGAGTCTTTTAAGCACAGCAGTTGGTTAGCCATGTACAACGGCTTCCGGGTCCTGCCACAACAGTTTGATGCAAAAGCAGCAGTGGTACCCTTAGATCTGTTGCAGCAAAAGCTTAGTCAAATGCGCGAGTCCATGGAAACGGCTGCCATGCAAGCCGATTCCCATCAGACCTTTATCAATCGCCACTGCCCTGCTCAGACTGACGGCTGATAACCACAAAAGCGCGCCAAAAAATCGGGGTGAGGCGGGACCTGCTGCACAGTACGACTGATAAAACTGCGCATCTGGTTCAGCTCATTTAACAACGCTGGCTGTGGCAATTGCAGTGCAACGGCTGGTAACTGCTCCGGCAGCACTCCCATACCTTCATATAAAGCCAGCCAGCTATCTGCACCGAATATTTCCCACGGCAAGCGGGGAACATCAGCATACTGCCGAAA
>JAHIWM010000215.1 GCA_018815765.1 Gammaproteobacteria bacterium
AAAGCAGAGACAGGATAAAGCTCAAGCACTTCAGTAGTGAATGCGATAAGTAACATGGAAATCTTCTAAGAAAAACAGAAAAGCTATAAAAAGCAATAAGATAGATAGCCTAGAAACGCAAAAACCACCTTTAAGGTGGTTTTAATGGCGGAGGGGGAGAGATTCGAACTCTCGGAAGGCTATTAACCTTCGCCGGTTTTCAAGACCGGTGCATTAAACCGCTCTGCCACCCCTCCGCGTTGGACGTCATATTAGGGCGCTCGCCTTTTTTTGTAAAGTGCTTTTCTATCGCTTTTAATCCGTTTGCTCAGCATTTGTGCAAAGTGGTCACTTTTTACTAATTTTCTCCGCTCTTTTATGCGATTCGGCATGAAATAACTGTATCAGCAAAGATTAAACCGAACAAAACCTGACAGCCCTGCTGCTGTTGATTACAATAGCGACACAACAGATCAGGACCTTCTCTGTCATGAATAAAAAACGAATTTATGTCGCCTACACAGGCGGAACCATAGGTATGCAGCAATCCAGTAATGGTTTTGTGCCTGTTCCAGGCTTTTTATCCGATACCGTCAAAAGTATGCCAGAGTTTTACCGCTCAGAAATGCCGGAATTTGATATCCACGAATACCATCCTGTGATTGACTCCTCCGATATGACCCCGGCGCACTGGCTGGAAATTGCCACTGATATTCAAAGTCATTATGCCGACTACGATGGTTTTGTCGTGCTGCATGGCACTGATACCATGGCTTACACCGCCTCAGCTTTGTCTTTTATGCTGGAAGATTTAGCTAAGCCCGTGATAGTGACTGGCTCACAAATTCCATTGGCGCAATTACGCTCTGACGGTCAGGTCAATTTACTCAATGCCCTTTATTTAGCGGCTTATTATCCTATCGCTGAAGTCGCGTTGTTTTTTAATAATAAACTTTTCCGTGGAAACCGTGCTACCAAGGCCGATGCAGACGGTTTTGATGCTTTTGCATCTCCGAACTTTTCACCGCTGATTGAAGCTGGTATTCATATCAATTTAATAGCCGGTCATCTGGCTTCTACTGCCGTGACCAAAGCTTTAAAAATTGCGCACATCACACCTCAGCCTATTAGTGTGGTGACGCTGTATCCTGGCATCAGCGCTGAAGTGATTAAAAATATGGCGGCAGCCCCTATCAAGGCATTGATCATTAAATCCTATGGTGTAGGTAATGCACCGCAGCAACCAGAACTGCTGGAAGCTCTGACTGAAGCTTCTAAGCGTGGCACTATTATTGTCAACTGCACCCAGTGTTTTAAAGGTAAAGTGAATATGGGTGGCTATGCGACAGGCAACGCTTTGCGAGAGTGCGGTGTGATCAGTGGTTATGATATGACACTTGAAGCCACCTTAACCAAATTGCACTATTTGCTCAGCCAGCCTTTAACCACTGAGCAAGTGAGGCTTTTTATGCAACAAAGTTTGCGTGGTGAGTTAACGCTTTAGAAGAACTGTATCGCAGATATAAAAAAGCCAGCTTACGCTGGCTTTTCCGTATTCAGGATTTGCTTTAGGCAAACACAACTCTTAAACGTTGTACTAAGCCCTGCTCTTCTTCTTTCACAACACCAAAACTTAACCAGCGTTTTAATAAAGCGTCAACCGTCAGGCTGGTGCCGGAATTATGTTTGTCCGACAACAACTGCAGTTGTACTTGGGCTTTATCTGCAGCGACACAGTCTTTGCCACTGATTAATTCAATAGCCGTAGTCAGTTGAGCCCGAGTCAGTTGGGATTCATTGCCTTTGGCAAAATCTTCCCGAAAACGAGCCGGAATAGCCTCAACTGTCACATCAGCTTGTTCCAAAGCATCAAACAGCTGTTGGTAGCTGGCGTTAAAAGTGGACTTTTCTAATGTCTCCAGTTTCTGCTGTACTTCTGCTAATAACTGCTGTTTTTGCTGCAATAAAACAGATTTGGCTGGCAGATCCAGCGCTTTTAATGCAGCCATAACAGCATGCAATTCTGCCGCTGTTGTTGCTTGTGCACACTGTGTTGCAACTTCGGCAAACTGAGTTTCAGCTTGCTGTTGCTGCTCAGCCCATTGCTGGTCCTGCTGCTGTTTTGCAGCGGTTTTATTGGCAAAAATCTGATCGCAGACGACACGGAACTCTGACCAGAGCTGTTGATCCGTTTTGCCAGCAAAACCAATCTGTTTCCAGTCTTGCTGCAGCTTTTTAGCGCCAGCCACCGCTTCATCAACTGATAATGTCAGCAACTGTTGTGCTTTTTGAATAAGCTGTTGTTTTTCTGCCAAATTCTGTTCATGTTGACCACGAACACGACCTTTCAGCTGATCAACCAGAGTTTTAAACTGTGCTGAAAGTTCTTTATAAAGGCCAGATTCTGTTGGGCCACTTTCCCGCCAGCTTTTTTGTAATCTGGTCAACTGGCTATCAAAGCTCTTGTCTAAAGGTTGGTCTAATAAGGCTGTTAAATCCGCCAGAATTTGCTGTTTAATCAGCGCATTTTGTTTACGCTGCTCGTCCTGTGCTGCGAAATAGTCGCGGCACGGTGCAAAAGCTTGTTCGCAAGCCAGATTAAAGGACTGATTCAAATCAGCTTCTAAAGCTTCGTCGGCACGACCTAAGGTCTGCCAGGTTGCGCGAGCTAACTTCACCTGCTCAGCACGTTCTGGCGCTTCAATATCAGTGGCTACAGCCAAAGCTTGCATTTGAGCGACCAGTTCTTGCTTACGAGGTGTCGCTATGTAGTTTTGTAACTCATTGAGCTGTTGCAGTTGCTGCTCTGCGGCCTGGTAGTCCTTTGCCAGCTGTTGTTGCTGAGCCGGGGTTAATTCAGCGTAACTTTGTTGAATACCTTTAAACAGGCCAAACAACACTTTATAACGCCCTGCTTCATACAAACGGCGGAATTCAGCAAGTTTTGAGCGCAGTGATTTCAGATCTTTTTCGGCCTGGCCGGCAAAACCAATCATCACGGCTTGCCACTGGGCATTTAATTGCTGCTGAGCGTCAGACAGACTGTCTGGCAACATAGCGCCTAAGGTCTTGCGGCCTTTGCTCCATTCCTGCTGCCATTGCTGGTATTTAGCTTCGATGTGCTGAAACTGCGTTGCATCTGCCGGGACAATTGCAGCAGACCAGTCAGCCAGTAAGCGGGTTAACTTAAATAACTGTTCAGACTGAGCAGGTAACTGCTGCAGTTGACGATCAAAGGCTGTCAATGCTTTTTGCAGACTGGCTTTTACTGCAGAGCCTACATCACTTTGTGAGACCTGCTGTTGCAATGTGGCAGCTTCTGCAGCTAATGGGTCAGTTTCATCCAACCGCCCTTCCGACATCAGCTGGGATAACTGCTGCTGTAAAGCCTGCAGTTTGGTTTCAAACTCTTGTTGCTGCTGTTTCAGCGCGGCAATTTTTTGTTGTTGAGCCAGTTGTTGTTGCTGTTCTTTTACCAGCGGTGCCCATGCGGCTTCGGTCAATAATTTGATTTTGTTATATTTTTGCGTCAATTCCGCAGCATCATCCAGCAGAGCCAGATCAGGCTGTGCAGTGTCCCATTCTTGCTGGTACTGCTGCCATTTTTGCTGCATCTGGGCTAAATCACCGCGCTCACGCACAGCATTTAATTTTGCCAACAGCAGGTTAACCACTTTTCGCACCTGAACAGGTTTATCCTTGGCTTCTTGCTGTTGTTGCAACTGCTGCTTTAACTCGCTTGCTAAAGGTTCAGCCAGTTGTTTGCTTAATTTTTCTAACTGCTTTGGTTCGGTGATTAAAACAAGTAACTGACGTTTTTGTTCCAGACTCAGCAGGTCTTGCTGCACATTGCTCAGGATCAGATCTGTCTTTTTCAGCCGCATAATCAGTGAGAAACGAATATCAGCGTCTGTTTCGGTTTGGGCTAACTTTTCTAAAATGCTGCTTCTGTGACATTCTTCAATAAACTGACGTTTCAAAGGTGCTGAAATACGATTTTCCAGTACCATCTGCACCAATTGAGTTTCAGCATAGTGTTTTAAGCGTTCAGCGTTGTCTTGTTTACTGGCTTGCCACCATAAGGAAAACTCATTAAGTTTCTCCAAAGCAGCACGACGCACCGCTTCATGGCCATCATTAAAGGCCAGTTCGTGCAAAATTTCTTTGTGCTGGGCATCCACATTTAACCCGGCAATTGCCTGTTGCCGCACTGCAGCGTCTTTGTGTTGCCATTTCGGCGCAAACCAACGTTTAAAGATCATCATGCGCAAACCTTGCTATCGAAGAGTCCTGAGGGAATTGTTTTTTCATTTCAGCTTTGGATTTAACCACCATCTGACCATCCGCCCCTATGGTGTAAGGCTCGGTGGATTTAAGTACATAAGCCTGATAGGCCATCACCAGTTGCTGAGTGTGGGCTTTTTGCATATCGGAAAGTGCAACACCATCAGCCCAACGGCCGGTCGCTACAGTTTCGAGCAGTGACTGGTAGGTTTCAGGCGACATCGCCAGTACAAGAGCTTTAAAATCCATACTAATTTTTTCGCTTCAGATAAATCAGACGAGCACGAGCATAGATATACCAAAGGAAACCAGCTGCAATCATGCCTTGAGAAACAATAGCTTCATATCCGTCCGGCTCTAAAGCCCAAAAATACAAAAAGCAGAATCCTGCTAAGAAAAGTATTAAAGCCAACATCGATTGATTCAGCGCGCCCTGCATCTTTTTATCACGGGCTTCAATAGCTAAATGATGTTTTCTTTCCGCTGACATACCTGTCATATCCAACTGACAATGCTGGCAGGTTTGACTTTTATCCGAAATCTTTTTAGCACAACGTGGGCAGGAAATAATTGCCATAGTAAAACCCTCTAAAAGTTATGGCGCACTATAAAGCAAAAGAACAAGTTTGCAAGCCAGCCACAACTGACCTGCACTGTACGCTAATACGTTTTGTTTAACGCAATTGATCAACCACAGCAAGCACTGCCACTAAGCTATCCTGCCCTAGTTTCATCGACCGAACATCAGACCAGCCATAATCCAGATCCGGTAAATTAGCGTTGTCTTTAAAAGGCATTTCAAGGGTGTAAGACAGACACTTAAACTGTTCGGCAACCCAGGTCGAAGCAATAGTCAGGTTTGCTTTGCCTGGCTCGTCCAGCTCATAACCAAATTCAGTCTGGAATTCAGGGGTCACGACCAACAATGCATTTTTAAATGCTGTTTCTAATTGCTGCATTTTGGCATTGTACGAAGGCACACCTTCAGCACCTGCAACAAAGTTATACGGCAGGTTTTCATCACCATGCACGTCCAGCAGCATATCAACTCCAGTTTCCAGCATCTGTTGTCGCACTAAATAGACTTCCGGACTTTTTTCCATGCTTGGCGTTTGCCACTCACGGTTTAAATTCACACCAGCGGCGTTGGTACGTAAATGACCACGCACGCTGCCATCCGGATTCATATTTGGTACTATGTAAAATACTGCTTTTTCTAACAAAGTACGGGACACGCCATCGTCTTCGTCCAGCAGTCTGTCTAACAGGCCTTCAACAAACCATTCAGCCATAGACTCGCCCGGGTGTTGACGAGCAGTGATCCAGATTTTTTTCTTGCCATCAGCAGGCTCACCGACCACCAGCATGCTCATATCACGACCATCCAGGGTTTCACCCAGCTCTACAATTTGAGCCATACCGGAGCTTTGTGCTGAATGTAACAAGTCCATATGACGTTCGTAGCTGTACGGCGCAAAATAAGCAAAATACACAGATTCAGCTTCAGGATAATGGCTGATCACCAGCTCACCGTTGACCAACTGGGTTTCTACTCTGAACCAGTTTTCACGGTCATAGGATGCAACAGCCTGATAACCTTTCCAGCCATCTGGGTAGGCAGAATCTTTGACATTAACAATACGAATAGTATGAGGTTCGGCGCTTTGAGAATGTAAACGGAAATGGAACCATTGGTAGAAATCAGAGTTGTGGTCTTTACGGATCGCCAGCTGAATATCAGCAGGATGTTCGGCTTTGATCACGTCAATATTACCGCTGTCAAAATTACAGGTAATTTTCATAACATATCCACTTGGTTGGGTAACAGATGCTGCCTCGGGGCAGTCTTAACGGACTGGCATCATAACATTAAATTTTCGACTGTTCAGCCGGGGCTGCAGATTTGGCCAGCTTAAATAATAAAAAAGGCCGCACTGAGGCGGCCTGTTCTGAAATCAATTTCTACTTATTGACTGGCAAAGTTGGGTATTTAATTCCGGCCATTTCGTTCATCACCCGAATGACCTGAGTGCTGTAACCAAACTCGTTGTCGTACCATACGTACAATACGCAGCGATCGTCCTGCACAATAGTGGCCTGAGAATCGACCACACCAGCGTAACGTGAGCCGACTAAATCACTGGATACAATCTCAGTTGAACTGGTGAAATCGATCTGATCCTGCAATTCAGAAAACAACGCCACTTTTTGCAGGTAGTTATTCAGCTCTTCGCGGTTGGTTTCTTTGTTCAGATTTAACGACAAAATAGCCATAGACACGTTTGGTGTGGGTACACGAATAGCGTTGCCTGTCAGTTTGCCTTTTAATTCAGGCAAGGCTTTGGCAACTGCGCTGGCAGCACCTGTCGAAGTGATGACCATATTCAAAGGTGCAGCACGACCACGGCGCTCGGCTTTGTGGTAGTTGTCGATTAAGTTCTGATCGTTGGTGTACGAATGCACAGTCTCAACGTGACCGTTTTTAATACCGTACTCATCATTCAGTGCTTTTAATACCGGCGTAATCGCATTGGTCGTGCAGCTGGCTGCTGAAACAATAAGGTCTTCCGGCTGGATCATACCGTGGTTCACGCCGTAAACCACGTTGTGCACTTCACCTTTGGCTGGAGCTGTTAATAATACCTTGGCTGCGCCTTTGGATTTGAAGTGAATTGATAACTCTTTGTCGTCTTTCCAAATGCCGGTGTTATCCACCACTAAAGCATCGTGAATACCGTATTGGGTGTAATCCACCAGATCTGGTGAATCGGCATAAATCACTTTAATAAAAGTGCCGTTGGCTTTAATACCGACGTTTTCTTCATCAACCGTAATACTGCCGTTAAATGGGCCATGGATCGAATCGCGGCGCAGCAGGCTGGCGCGTTTTTCTAAATCGCCTTTACGGCCACCGCGTACGACGATGGCGCGTAAACGCAACTTGCTGCTTGGGCCTGAACGCTCCAGCATCAGGCGGGCTAACAGGCGGCCGATACGACCAAAACCGTACAATACAACGTCTACAGGCTTAATTTGATCGCCGCGGTGTAATATTTCAGACAGCTGACCATCTAAGTACTGCTGCAAAGTCTGACCTTCGCCGGCATTTTTATATAGATAGGCAAAAGCCAACTTACCAATATCGACGCGGCCTGGAGCCAGTTCCATTTTAGAAATAGCTTCCAAAAGCGGAAAACTTTCTCTTAAACGTAACTTCTGATGCTCGAAACGTTCGACTGTTTTATGAGCTTTAATAATGTCAATTGTTGTCGCATTTACCAAAGGACGGCCATAAACCACAACTTCAATGCCTTTATTACGGTACAAACGACCTATAATAGGTTGCATGTTCTCAGCGTACTCCTGGCGTTCCTGCCAGCTGCGTTGATACTGTTCTTCGTGCGATAGAGTCATGGTTTTACCCTTTACGTCTTGTAGGTTCAGAGGTGTGCCTGCGGTCATCGCCGCATTAAGGCAGGCGCATTGTAATTGAACATGTAATACTACGACAAGAATTACAAAAAGATTTTTTCCGAATTCTTCGTTATGCTGGAAGCTGAAAAGATGAATGAGAAACTTATGAGATATCTGGCGTTAACCCTGAGTGTATTTATTTTAAGCGCTTGCTCTGAAGGTGAGCTGACATTACGCGCTGTCTGTGAAAAAGAACCTGGTCTCTGTAGCGATTTAAATGACGACTCCCATTGCAACCTGCAACGCCGTGATTTGATTATGCAGCGCTTTGAAGAAAAGCACCTGCCCTCAGACAAAAACAAATACCAACTATTGGTTGATTTTGAAAAGTATTCAAAATGTATCGAGCTGGCTGCAGGTATTGAACATATCAAACTGAAAGAAAAAACCAGTACCCGTATGGTTGGTTATATGACTAGTTTGAAGGAAATCAGACGTTTAAGTGATGACACCATCAGCTCTGACGACCCACATCTGTTGTATTACCACTGGTCGCGTAATAAGAGTAATAGCCACTTACAACGCTTTTTACAGGCAGAGCAAGAAAACCAGCTGGAAACGCCAGAACTGCAAATGGCTCTGGTCAGTTATTACAGCAAAAAGGACAGGGAAAAAAGCATTCAACTATTGCACCACGCTCTGGAGCTGTACCCGCCTGAACCTAAAGTAGACCCTGAAATTTATGCGTCTTTAACCAGCATGTTTTACAAGAAAAAAGATTACGCCAGTTCGTATCACTGGGCTTTACTGGCACAGCAAAGTGGTGCTTTTAACGTGGAATTGCAGGAACTAAAAATTTATCTGGAGCAGGCAAAACTGGATCACGAAAAAATCAAAGAAGCAGCTGACCATACCTTAGCTCAGCTGCAACTGGGTCAATTTACTCCGCCGAAATTTTAACGTCGGGATTAAATAACAACGATACTGAATTGACACAATAACGTTGCCCGGTCGGCGCCGGGCCATCGTCAAACACATGACCTAAATGCGCATCGCAGTGCTGGCATAAAATCTCAATCCGGTTCATGCCGTGGGACATGTCCTTTTCATATTTCACCTGACCTTTGATGGCTTTACTAAAAGATGGCCAGCCACAGCCAGAATCAAATTTATCTGCAGAATCAAACAAGGGTTGCTGACAACAAATACAGTGGTAACAGCCTGTGTCTTTGTTATGCAACAAGGTTCCGCTAAAAGGATACTCAGTGCCCTTTTGCCGTGTCACTCTGTACTGTTCATCGTTTAACTGCTGACGCCACTCTTGTTCAGTTTTTTTCATTAGCTTCCCCTAAATTGGCGAACGGTAAAAAAAAGCTCCGACAGGAGCTTTTTTTACTTACTTATTTAATTTTTTGCATCGGCCTGTCGTTATGACTCCAGTCGACGTGAAAAGTTTTACCTTTGGCTTTATCTGTCCGCTCAAAGGTATGAGCGCCAAAATAATCCCGTTGTCCTTGCAACAAATTAGCAGGCAACACAGCGGTACGATACGAGTCGTAATAACTTAAAGCCGAGCTTAATGCGGATACCGGAATACCTGTCATGGCAGCTTCAGCCACAGCGCGGCGCCAGTTCATCTGATTGACAGAAATTTGTTTGGAGAAAAATGGATCCAGTAACAAATTCTGTAAATCGTCATTACGCTCATAAGCTTCAGTAATAGACTGCAAAAATACTGCACGGATAATACAACCCGCACGCCAGATCTTTGCTATCTCAGCAAAATTCAGCTGCCAGCCATGCTCTGCTGCTGCGGTTTTCATTAAATCGAAACCCTGAGCATAAACACAAATTTTGGCGCAGTAGAGTGCGTCATGCAGCTGCTTAATCATTTGCTCAGAAGTCTGGTTAGTGCAATGTTCACGCACAGGGCCAGACAATAAGGTCGACGCCAGCACTCGTTGATCTTTTAAAGTCGACATAGAGCGGGCAAACACGGCTTCGCTGATGGTCGGTGCCGGACAACCTAATTCCAGACTGCTGACGGCTGTCCAAAGACCTGTGCCTTTCTGGCCTGCTTTATCCAGAATCACATCCACCAAAGGTAAACCCGTTTCTGAGTCTTTAGTGGCCAGTACTTCAGCGCTGATTTCCAGCAGGTAGCTATTTAATATGCCCTGATTCCACTCTTTAAAGACATCAGACACCTGTTGAGCACTCATGCCCAACGCATCACGCATCACCTGATAGACTTCACAAATCAGCTGCATATCGGCGTATTCAATGCCGTTGTGCACCATTTTGACATAATGGCCTGAACCGCCTGGTCCAATGTAAGTTGTACAAGGCTCTCCTTCAATCACAGGGTTGCCTGGCTCGTGCCGCTCCAGCGGACGGCCTGTTGCCGGGTCTACTTTGGCAGCTATAGCACGCCAGATAGGTTCGATACGGGTCCAGGCATAAGGATCGCCACTTGGCATTAAAGACGGACCAAAACGAGCCCCTACTTCACCACCAGAAACTGCTGTACTGAAGAAAATAAATTTCCCTTCGTAGTGTTTTTCACGGCGCACTGTATCAGTCCACAGGCTATTGCCCGTATCGACAATAATGTCATCGGCCTGAATACCGGCATCAATCAGCTTTAAACAGACATCATCGACAGGCTTGCCAGCTGGCACAGATAAAATGACTAAATGAGGGGAAGATAAACGCGACAGAAGTTCTGTATAAGAGCTACAGCAGATCACACGGGCCGGTTTGTCACCCCGCTCGGCTTTGTCCTGCGCTATAACAGCTTCCAGTTTTTTATGGTCTAAATCAAAAGCGGCAACCCGATAACCGTGATCAGCCAGGTTTAAAATGAGGTTCTTCCCCATAACACCTGCGCCGACAAACCCTATATCACATAATACGGATGTCTCAGACATTTGATTTTCCTTTTAAAATCCGGCACTGCAAAAGTGGCCGCGATTATACTGGAAAACTACGAATAAAGAAAAAGCTCAACTAAAAAAACTCAGCTCCAAATGGATAAAGATCGTTCGCTCTGCAAATAACGGGTTCTTGTTGCTGCTTTTTCCAGCGGCTCTCCTGTCTCAAATTCAGTATCAAGCAACAGCTGCCAGCTTTTTTTTGGTAAATCGACCTGCAGTGGTTGATCGCCCGCATTAATAATCACCAACATGGCCTGATGGTCCTTTAAATGCTCAATAACAAAAACACAGCTGGTTTTGTAAGGGTCTGTCCAGTGTTCGTCTTGTTTTACGCTGCCATCTGCCAGATACCAACTCACCTGATGTTTATCGCCATGTAACTGGTACTGATCATCCAGTAAAGACAACTGCTGTAGACAACTGAACTGCTGGCGTAACTGAATCATCTTTTTAACAAAACTCAGAAACTGAGTGGCCTGATAATCCAGTTGCCAGTGCAACCAGCTGATTTCATTGTCCTGACAATAAGCATTATTATTGCCTTGTTGGGTTTGGCTCAGCTCGTCCCCTCCCAGCCAATGCACTATGCCCTGACTTAGCAACAAGCTTGCCACTAAGTTACGTTTATGCCGGAATCTTTTCTGCAGAATGTCCGCATCGCTGCTAGGTCCTTCAACGCCGTAATTCAGACTTAAATTATGGCCATGACCATCGCGGTTTTGTTCAGCATTCAGCCAGTTGTGCTTATCCTGATAACAGACCATGTCCTGTAAGGTAAAACCATCGTGGTAACTGATATAGTTCACACTGCAGCAGGCTGGCTTATGATGTTTCTGGAAAATATCACGTGAACCCAACAAACGGGTCGCAAAGTCCGGTAACTGGCCTGCATCCTGACGCCAGAACGAGCGGAAGGTATCCCGGCATTTATCATTGAGCTCAGACCAATGCGCCGGAAACTGCCCAAGTTGATAACCAAAAGGCCCTAAATCCCAGGGTTCAGCAATCAGCTTCACCTGACTTAATACCGGGTCCTGCGCTATCACCTGCAAAAACGTGGCATAAGCATCAAATCGTTTATGCTCACGGGCTAAAGTCACGGCCAAATCAAAACGGAAGCCATCCACCTGCATCTCTGTAGCCCAATACCGTAACGCATCCAATACCAGACGTTGAGTCATAGGATGCGCCACATTCAGCGTATTGCCGCAGCCACTGTAATTGCAGTTCTGCTGGTAGTCGGTAATGTCGGCGTGATTTTCAAACAGATAATAATGTCGGTTGGCTAAGCCTCTGAAGCTTAAACGATAGTCCTCAGCCTCCGCGGTATGGTTAAACACCACATCAAGAATCACTTCCAGCCCATGCTGATGATAGGTACGTACCAGTTCTTTAAATTCGTTGACTGCATCATCCACCTGATAACGGGCATCAGGTGCAAAAAAGTTGATCGGGTTATAGCCCCAATAATTACTCAGTTTCAGCTTTTCTAAACGTGGCTCACTCATAAAACTGGCCACAGGTAACAGCTGCACTGTAGTGACACCTAAGTCTTTCAAATGCTGAATAACGGCAGGATGACACATGCCCTGATACTTGCCACGAAGCTCTTGTGGTACGTCAGGATGTAGCTTGGTCAGGCCTTTGACATGAGCTTCATAAATAATGGTTTTTTCGCGCGGTATCGCAGGCTTTTTGCTTTGTTGCCAATCAAATTGCGTAGAGGCCAGCACGCCTTTGGGCACCATATAATGGCTATGAACCTGATAAAGACGTTCGTTCCAGACCAAAGCTCGGTTCAACTGTTTGGCATAAGGGTCTATCAGTAATCTGTTGCGATCAAAAACTAAACCAGAACTTGCTTGACAGACACCCTCAGCGCGTAATCCGTATAAGGTTCCGGCTTCAATCCCTTCGAGCTGAAGGTGCCACAACTCTCCGGTGCGGGCAAAAAACTCCACTTCAGCCAGAGGTTCTTCCGTATCAGCACAAAACAAACATAACCAAAGCGCGGAGGCATCCGGCGCATAAACAGAAAAATTCCAGCTGTATGGACCAGTCTGGCTCGGGCCTAACGGATAAGGTCTACCAATGGCACTGATCCATTGTGAATTCTGCTCTGGTTTCATACTCACGTTGTTTTTCTTCTCAAATACAGGGTCGATAACGGCGGCAAATCCAATTGCAGCATATAATTTAAACCAAAAGCAGCAGCAGGAAAGGCGGCTAAATATTCGCCAACCGGATAATTACTGCCCCAATAGTATTCGCTGTCGGTATTGAGGATCACCTCGTATTCGCCTGGCTCTGCCACAGACAAACGGAAGCCACTTCGAGGCACAGGAGTAAAGTTGCTGACCACATACACCGCCTGGCCTTTTTGATCCAGACGGTAGAAGCTTAGAGTGCTGTGCTCGGCATCCTGATGATTAATCCAGCGGAAGCCTTGTGGATCATGGTCCAGTTGATGCAGAGGCGTACAGCTTCTGTACACCAGGTTTAAATCACGAAACAGTTGCTGCACACCTTTGTGTTTTTCAAAGGACAACAAAAACCATGGCAACTGCTGGTTATGATCCCACTCGGTACCCTGACCAAACTCATTGCCCATAAAGTTCAGCTTTTTGCCAGGATGCGCATACATAAAAGCATAATAAGCTCTTAAATTAGCAGCCTGTTGCCATTCATCGCCCGGCATCTTATTAATAATACTGCCTTTGCCATGCACCACTTCGTCATGCGATAACGGCAAAATGAAGTTTTCAGTAAAGGCGTACACCATAGAAAAAGTTAAATCATTATGATGAAATTTACGGTAGGCCGGATCTTTGCTGATATAACGCAGAGTGTCGTTCATCCAGCCCATGTTCCACTTAAAACCAAAACCCAAACCACCTAAATCTACAGGTCGGGTTACGCCATTAAAAGAGGTCGACTCTTCAGCAATCATCATGGCTTTCGGGTGCTGGCGGTACACTTCAGTATTCAGCCAGCGTAATAAACTGATGGCTTCGTAGTTATGGTTACCACCATCAATGTTGGGCACCCACTCACCGGCTCGTCGTGAATAATCCAGATACAACATCGAAGCTACCGCATCGACTCGCAGCGCATCAATATGGAAATACTCCAGCCAGAATAAAGCGCTGGCGACTAGAAACTGTCGGACATAATCTTTGCCATAGTCATAAATGCAGGAATTCCAGTCTGGATGCCAGCCACGACGTGGGTCTTCGTACTCGTATAAATGGCTGCCATCAAAGCGGGCCAGCCCATGCGCATCTTCAGGAAAATGTGCTGGAACCCAATCTAAAATCACCCCTATTCCTGCCTGGTGACAAGCATCCACAAAGGCTTTGAACTGATCAGGTGTACCAAAACGTGAGGTTGCAGCAAACAAACCCAGCGGCTGATAACCCCAGGAACCGGAGTATGGGTGCTCCATCACTGGCAATAGTTCAATATGGGTATACCCCATGTCTAACACATAAGGAATAAGCTCAAGCGCCAATTCATTGTATGTCAGAAGCTCACCATGCGGATTGTGTTTCCATGAACCGGGATGCAACTCATAAATACTCATTGGCTGATGATAAGGGTCGAAGTGTCGCTCCTGCCATTGCTGGTCGTGCCAACGATATTTACTGTGGTCATACACCAGGGATGCATGAGACGGATACTGTTCAGCAGCAAAAGCCAAAGGATCCGCTTTGTGCGGTAACAAATTACCAAAAGCGTCTTTGATCTCAAATTTGTAACGCACGCCTGCACCAACGTCTGGCATTACCAGTACCCAGTGCCCGCACTCTGTACGCTGCATCGGATGACGACGGCCATCCCACTGATTCATATCACCTATTAAGCTAACGCTGGATGCATTAGGAGCATAAACAGCAAAACGGGTCGCGCTGAGTTTCTTTTTCCCCAGATCCAACTCAACCAACTGAGCACCAAGCTGCTTGTACAGATTCTCAGCTTTGCTGTTGACAAAATGCACAGCGTAATAGGCTTCATCTTCAAACTGATAAGGGTCGACCAGCTCATAGCTATGGTGATGAGGTGTTTCTATCCTGAAGTAATAAGGGCTGGTTTTACGTTTTGCTGGTAATTCAAGCTCGAATAAACCATGTAAAACAGTCTGTGGCGTCATCTGGCCTAAGGATTTTCGACTAGTAAAATCAAACACTTCTACTTTGGCAGCGTCAGGTAAGTAGGCCCGGATCATTAAACCTTTGGTTGCACCACGCTGCCAGGACAATACAGAAAAGGGAGAAGAACAACTGGCAGAGGCTAACTGAGTTACGGACATGAACTATCCTTTTGATTTTTTTACCGTCTTAGTTTCTAAGATAACAAATTACACTAAAACTGCCATGGGGTTATGGCAGTTTTATAGCGGAATTATTTGAAACCATAGCTTTTACTTTGTGCCATGGATTCAAATAATCTGGTTCCGGTGCTTGCTTTTGTTCGTTAACTTCGACGCAATCGGGTCAGCTCCTGCAATAACTGATTAACGTTCTGCTGCTGTGCAAGTTGCTCTAACGTCATCGTCAATTTACGCCGCCAGTTTGGATATTCATTGCTGGTGCCGGGAATATTGACTGGTTGTGTCATTTCCATCCAGTCTTCCAATTGTAAACATAAGAGTTGACTGGAGCCTTTGGCAACATGACGCTGAATGGCATAACTCAGTTCAGTGCTCATGCCTACATGATCCACACTGCGGCTAAAGTTAGGGTCCAGCATTTGATGACCATGCAAAGAATTTAGTATTTTTTGCTTGTCTTCATGGCGGGACTGGAACAAAGCAGGTAACTGGTCTTCGCGATACAAGCCCACGTCTTTACCTAAAGTTAAGTCACCACAATGCCAGTAGCCTATTAAGGTTGGCATATCGTGAGTCGTTAAGGTTGCCATCGCCTGTACAGGGTAATGAGCCGGAGACACGTAACCACCATCTTCAGCTTTCTCAAAGAAAAATACCCGGTAGGAATACATGCCATAGGCAGCAAGTATTTCCCTGATACCATCTGGTACTGTGCCTAAGTCTTCACCTATCACCACCACCTGATGGCGCTGCGACTCAAGAGCTAAAATACCTAATAAATCCTGAATCGGGTAATAGACATAAGCTCCATCCCCTGCACTGTCAGCCCCTTTCGGCACCCACCATAAGCGTAATAACGCCATCACGTGATCAATACGCAAAGCACCTGAGTTTTGCATATTGGCGCGGAACAAATCGATCATAGGCCGGTAAGCTTGCTGGAACATCTGATAAGGTAACATTGGAGGCAAGCCCCAATTCTGGCCTTTAGGTCCTAAAATATCCGGCGGCGCACCTACGCTGGCGCCACGGCAATACAATTCCGGGTTGCCCCAGATTTCCGTCGAGGCTTCACTGACGCCAACCGCCAAATCACGGTATAAACCTAATAACATGCCCTGTTCTTTGGCAAAAGCTTGTGCTTTAGCCAACTGCTCGCGGGCAATAAATTGCAGATAACAGTAAAAATCGAGTTCATGGGCATGCTCTTTGGCAAACATCAGCACTTCATCGCTGTCAGGTCTTTGCCAGGCTTCAGGCCAAACAGGCCAGCCCCATGCATGGATATCTTTTTGAATCAAATGGGCGTGAATTGCATCGTAAAGCGCTAACTGTAATAAACTTTCACCGGATTGTTGTTTAAATACAGAAAATGCCTCAACCAGTTCAGTATGTTCAGACTGATGTTCAGTGAACCATTGGTACAGCGCTTTTAACACAGGTAACTTCAAACGGGTGACGGCGCTGTAGTCAACCCACTCTGTTGCACGTGCTGCAGTCAGCTGTTGTTGAAATCCTGGCGCACTGACCAGCTGTTTTACTTGCTGACATTGCTCATAACCAAGCATTTCCGGCACAGCTAAATAGATAATATTTAACCAGCGTCGTGACGACGGGCTATAAGGACTGGCTGATTCCGGCATAGCCGGATAAAGCGCATGAATAGGATTTAAACCGACAAAATCTGCGCCTTGTTTGGCTAAATGGCCAAGCAGAAAACGTAAGTCAGCAAAGTCACCTATGCCCCAGTTCTGCTCTGAGCGCACACAGTACAATTGTACCGATACGCCCCATTGTTTTTGTTTGTTGAATTCTGCTGGTTGAAAGCATGATGAAGGAGTAATGATCAGCGACTGAACGAACTCCAGCTCACCCAAAGTCAGACTTAAGCTGTGATATCCCTGCTCCAGCAAAACCGGCAGCGTCCATTGATACTGCTGGTATTCTTCGCCGTCAAATACGGCCACCTGATTTAATTCAGCATCGTCAGTCGCAGTCACAGTAAATGTCTGCTTTTTACCTTGCTCTGTTGTCAATACCAGCTCTAGTGGGCTGTTGGCTAATTCTATAGGTAATTTCAATTGGATCTGGGTGTCCAGTCCTGATTGTTGCACTGATACCGGATCCAGCAATTGCTCCCAATGGTCTTGCTGACGCTCTATTAATTGTTCTCGTGCTAAAGCGTCGTTATCTACCGCAAAACCCTGAGCTGATAACAAGGTCAGTAAATTTTTCTCTGCGACTTCAGATTGATTGCCCCAGGCATCTGTGAATTTTGTTTCTATACCAGTGAAGGCAATCAGATCAGAAAGTAATTGTTTGTCCATAAAGGCTCCAGCGACCCGCTTTTTGCTCTAAAAAGTAAATGGTTAGGGAAAATTAACTACCACAGTCTACTCCAGATTCAAGGTCTGGATTAACAAAATACGAATGCATAACTTTTTTGTGCTTGAAAAGAATGACAAAAAATGTAATTTTATTACAGAATTAAATTACAGTCTGGGGATAGGTTATGACAATTCGTGTAGCAATTAATGGTTTTGGCCGCATTGGCCGCAACGTTTTACGCGCTTTATATGAGTCAAAAAAGAATTATGACATCAAAGTTGTAGCCATTAACGATTTAGGCGATGCCGCTATTAACGCCCATTTACTGAAGTACGACACAGCGCATGGCATTTTCTTCGCTGACGTAGAGCACTCAGACAAAGCTATTTTCGTAAATAAAGATGAAATCCAGATCCTGAGCGAGCGCAGTCCGGCAAACCTGCCATGGGCTGAATTAAATATCGACGTTGTGCTGGAATGTACTGGTCTGTTCACAACCCGTCAGACAGCTGGTGCTCACTTAACAGCGGGCGCGAAAAAAGTCATTATCTCTGCCCCGGCTAAAGATGTAGATGCCACTGTAGTTTATGGTGTAAACCATGATGTCATCACTAAAGATATGACCATCATCTCTAACGCCTCTTGCACCACCAACTGTTTATCTCCCATCGCTAAGCCGCTCAATGATGCTCTGGGCATTGAATCAGGTTTAATGACCACTATTCATGCATACACCAACGACCAGCGTTTAAGTGATGTGTATCACACTGACGTACGTCGTGCCCGTGCTGCCGCTATGTCGATGATCCCAACACAAACTGGCGCCGCCGCTGCTGTAGGTTTAGTAGTACCAGAGCTCAAAGGTAAATTTGATGGCTTAGCGGTACGTGTGCCAACACTGAACGTTTCTTTAGTGGATTTGTCTTTTATTGCCGGTCGCAACACCACGGTTGAAGAAGTGAACGACATCATCCGTAAAGCTGCAGCACAGAGCCCAATGAATCAGGTCTTAGCGGTCAATGATTTACCATTGGTGTCTGTCGATTTTAACCACAATCCAATGTCCTCTATTTTTGATGCCAGCGAAACCCGTGTAAACGGTCGTCTGGTCAAAGTGATGGCATGGTATGACAATGAGTGGGGTTTCAGTAACCGTATGCTGGACAACACTGTTGAACTGATGAAACATTCAAAGTAAGTTATTCTTCAGGCACAGAGGCGGCTTTTTAGCCGCCTTTTCTTTCCGTTAAATTTGAGATGACCAGATGACCAGCAACGCCATAATTCAGCAATCCGGTTTTGCCCACTTAAAGGATTTACCTTGTTATGTCCTGAGCTGTGGTCAGGCTACAGCTGTGATTAGCAGCTATGGCGCTCATGTACTCTCTTATAAACCACAGGCAGAAGTCGAAGTAATTTACCTTTCGCCTGATTCGGTATGGCAAAACAACAGCCCTATCCGGGGTGGCGTGCCTGTCTGCTGGCCATGGTTTGGGCCCGCAGCGACTGAATTCAATCCTGATGCACAAAAACTACCCAATCATGGTCTGGTGCGCACTGAACTCTGGCAGCTTGTACAGCAGTCAGTCACAGATACCGCCGTCAGTATTGAATTGCGTATAGAAGCTCAGGCTTTGCCTTATTCCAACGCACCTTCTTATTTAAGTTTGACCCTGCAATTAACCGAAGCCGCTTTAACCATGACGCTAAACTCGGATCAGGGTTTACAGCAAGCTGCTCTACATAGCTATTTTACTGTGGATTCTGTGCATCAGGTTGCGGTCAGCACTCTGACTGGATCTTATCTGGATAAAGTAAAAGCTGGTGAGCGATTTGAGCAGCAACAGCCTGAATTAAAGTTTTCAGAAGAAGTAGACAGGGTTTATCTGGATACAACGGGTGAGCTAACCTTAAAACAAGAAAAAAATGCTGTGCAGATCACTCAGCAAGGACATGACGCCAGTGTGTTATGGAATCCATGGACAGAAAAAGCGGCAGCATTAAAAGATTTACCTGATTCTGGTTATCTGGATTTTGTTTGTGTTGAAACAGCGCGTCTGAACCTGACCAATACAGCCCCATTGCAACTGGTCCAACAAATCCGTTATTTGGGTTAGTCAGGCCAGCTGGAGTAAAAAGGTAGTAACAACAGCTTTTCCCCTTCTGTGGCATGACCCAGTTTAAGCTGCAATTGCCACTTCATTCTGGGCTGACTGCATGCGCCTAATACCATTTCGCTGCTGTAAAACGAAGGTTGCCCATCCATAGCTTTAAACAACAGCGGTATAGTGCCCATACTCATCGACACTCCTGTGACTTCTGCCTGTTTGATTTGCCAGTCTTCCTCCAACTCGATAGTCCAGTTTAATATTTCTTCAACTGGCGCGTCAGCCGGGCTTAAACTGACACTGACTTTTTCATCCTGATGTAGCTGTAACACCTCTTGCGGTTGCGGGTTTTCCTCTGAGCAACCAACCAGACAGAACAAATAAAAAGCCAGTACAAGCAATCTCATCTGATAATTTTCCGTAGATAAAGGATGGCAAGTGTACCTTCTCGCCACTATGAAACGCAAAACACTGCTGTAATTGGTTATTTTGCGACCAGCAGTATTGTTCTACATCATAAAAGCAGCTGTTTTGCCTATCTTTTTAAAGGCAAAACTCGTATTATTTCGCCCCAAAATGGTTAAGGGTTTAGTTGCTTTGCAAGTCGTGGGGGCTGCTACACTGTTAATCAACAATAAGAAGGGTCACCTTAGGGTGAATTTTTAATCACTAGCAATAAACTGCAGCGGAACTCAACATGAGCCAGACCAAATCGTTAAATGTTGACTACAACTATACCGTTGTCCGCCTTTTTGCCGTCACCACAGTTATGTGGGGTATTGTCGGTATGGGGTTGGGTGTATTACTTGCGGCACAACTTTATTGGCCCGCACTTAATTTCGACACGGCATGGTTTACTTACAGTCGTCTTCGTCCTCTTCACACTAACGCAGTAATCTTCGCATTTGGTACAAGTGCTCTGTTTGCCACATCTTATTATGTGGTGCAGCGTACCTGCCAGGTCAGGCTTTTTGCAGAAAAGCTTGCGATGTTTACTTTTATTGGCTGGCAAGCAGTCATTATCGCCGCAATTATCACTTTACCTCAGGGTATAGGTAACAGCAGTAAAGAATATGCTGAGTTGGAATGGCCAATTGACATTCTGATTGCGGTGGTCTGGATTTCGTACGCTGTGGTGTTTTTTGGCACTTTAGTTAAACGTAATACCAGCCATATTTATGTGGCGAACTGGTTCTACGGTGGTTTTATTATCACAGTTGCGGCCTTACACATCGTCAATAGCATGGCTGTGCCAGTGTCTTTCACCAAGTCTTACTCAGTGTACGCTGGTGCAGTGGATGCGATGGTACAGTGGTGGTATGGTCACAACGCAGTAGGTTTCTTATTAACTGCAGGCTTCCTGGGTATGATGTATTACTTCGTACCAAAACAGGCTGGCCGCCCTGTTTACTCCTACCGTTTATCAGTCGTGCACTTCTGGGCACTGATCGCTTTATATATCTGGGCCGGTTCTCACCATTTACATTACACTGCCCTGCCAGACTGGACTCAGTCTGTTGGTATGGTGATGTCAGTCATCCTGTTTGTACCAAGCTGGGGTGGCATGATCAACGGTATCATGACGCTGTCTGGTGCCTGGCATAAACTGAAAACTGACCCTATCTTACGTTTCCTGATTGTGTCTCTGTCCTTCTACGGCATGTCGACATTCGAAGGTCCGATGATGGCGATCAAGTCGGTAAATGCGCTGTCGCATTACACAGACTGGACTGTTGGTCACGTTCACTCAGGTGCTTTAGGTTGGGTTGCTATGGTGTCTATCGGTGCTATCTACCACCTGATCCCAAATATCTATAATCAGGGCCGGATGTACAGCATTAAGCTGATTAACACCCACTTCTGGTTACACACTATTGGCGTGGTTCTGTACATTGTTGCTATGTGGATCAGCGGCATTATGCAAGGCATGATGTGGCGTGCAGTTAACACTGACGGCACTCTGACGTACAGCTTTGTACAAAGCTTAGAAGCCTCTTACCCGTTCTACCTGATGCGTTTTATCGGTGGCTGTTTTGTCGTCACAGGTATGCTGGTCATGGCGTATAACGTTGTGAAAACTATCAGAGCGAAAGATGGTGCTCTGGAACCAGTAGCTGAAGCAGCGTAAGGAGCTTATTGTGTCTAAGAACTATCATGAATTTTTTGAGAAAAGTGCAGGCTGGTTAGCCATAGGCACAGTGCTGGCAATCAGTTTTGGTACCCTGGTTGAAATCACTCCTCTGCTGTTTTTAAAAGAAACCACCGAACCTGTGGACGGCTTAAAGCCCTACACAGCGCTGCAACTGGAAGGCCGTGACATTTATATCCGTGAAGGATGTGTGAACTGTCATAGCCAGATGATCCGTCCGTTCCGTCATGAAGTGGAACGCTATGGTCACTACTCTGTTGCCGGTGAAAGTGTATGGGAACATCCATTTTTATGGGGTTCAAAACGTACTGGTCCTGATTTAGCCCGTGTGGGTGGCCGTTACAGCGATGACTGGCACCACGCGCATCTAATGAATCCACGTGACGTTGTGCCTCAGTCGAATATGCCAGGCTTTCCATGGCTTGAGACAAATACGCTGGATGGCGAGTTAACTCCGAAGAAGATGGAAATCTTTAACAAGTTAACCAAAGGCAAAATGGCGCCGAACGATGAAGACGGCCTGATGTATTCAGCCGAAGAAATCGCAGCAGCCACTGAGTCTGTCAAAGGAAAAACAGAGATGCAGGCGTTAATTGCATATCTGCAATCCCTTGGCACAGCGCTGAAGTAACTATGATGGATATTGCAACCCTACACAGTATTTTCACCGTGCTAGTGTTTGTAGGTTTTATTGGTCTTGTGGTCTGGCTTTTTGTGTTAAAACGCAAGCCAGACTTCGAGGAACAGGCAAATTTGCCTTTTGCAGACGACCAAAAACCAAAACAACAACAGAAACAGGAGTCGGATCATGAGTAGCTTTTGGAGCTATTGGATCGCCATTTTATCCATTGGATGTATCGTATTCTGCACCGTCATTCTAACCTGGAACTTAAAAAACCACGTTGGCGTGAAAGAAGGCGAAGCGACTGGTCATGAGTTTGATGGCATTGAAGAAATTAACAATCCATTACCTAAGTGGTGGACTTATATGTTTTACGCCACCATCGTCTGGTCGGTGTATTACTTTGCAGCCTACCCAGGCTTAGGTAACTATAAAGGCTTTTTAAACTGGACCAGTTCAAACCAGGGCATTAAAAACCTGGCTGAATCCAAAGCTGCAGTAGAACAAAACAAACTGGACGGCAAAAACGTACAGTTGGACCGTGAATATGATGCGGCCAACGAAACCTATGCCAAAGAGTTTGCCAAGTACACCAGCCGTGACATTCTGGATCTGGCTTATGACACTAACGCACTAAAAGTAGGTCAACGGTTGTTCCTGCAAAACTGTGCTCAGTGTCACGGTTCAGATGCTCGTGGTCAGCGTGGTTTCCCTAACCTGACAGACGATGACTGGTTATATGGTGGTACGCCGGACAAGATCAAAGAAACCCTGTTGTATGGTCGTAAAGCGGCTATGCCAGCCTGGGGTGAAGCTCTGGGTGAACAAGGCGTAAAAGAAATGACAGCTTATGTATTAAGCCTGTCAGGCCGTAAGGTGAATGATAAAGATGCAGCAGCCGGCAAAATGAAGTTTGGCATGTGTGCAGCTTGTCACGGTGCAGATGGTAAAGGCAGCTTAGCCCATAACCTGCCGTTTGGCGCACCTAACCTGACGGACAACACTTGGTTATACGGTGGTTCACACGGTGCTGTAGAAGAAACGCTGAATAAAGGCCGTAACGGTCAAATGCCAGCCTTCAAAGAGATTTTAGGGGAAGACAAAATCCATATTATCTCTGCTTACGTTTACCGTTTATCACGTCCAGAAGAAAGCAGTAAGTAATCTGTCTTGCTGTTAAATCTAATAAGCCCCGCGTTGTGGGGCTTATTGCTATCTGTAAGAGGTCTTTATGTTGCATGATACAAAACCCTGGTACAAACAGCTGTGGCCCTGGTTATTGATCGCCTTCCCTATCGTCTCCTTTATCAAAGGTGGCCATACCATTTATATCATGCAGCAAAATAATCCGGACCTGGTAATTGATGATTACTACAAAGAAGGCCGGGCTATTAATATGAATTTA
Organism: Gammaproteobacteria bacterium; assembly: GCA_018815765.1. Classification (GTDB taxonomy): domain Bacteria; phylum Pseudomonadota; class Gammaproteobacteria; order Enterobacterales; family Alteromonadaceae; genus Pararheinheimera. Next base: position 23,556 of record JAHIWM010000215.1, read on the forward strand.
GCCAAGTACCGTGAGGCTGAATTACGTAATTTACATGCCAGCACTTTGATTGCCGCCAATCAGGTGATAGTGCGGTTTGAGCAAAACAAAACTTTAGGGCAGCATTTGCAACTAGAGTTTTTTCATAACACCATCGCTGCCAATGATTTTGTCGTGACCGCAGAGCGTAGCGGCGAGAATCTGTATGTTGCCACTTTACCCAAGACGCTGGACGGTAAATGGAATCTGGTGGTCTCGGATGAGCATAAAGACTGGAAACTGCGGGCGAGCGCCATGCTGCCACAACAAGGTGAATTTAAACTGGGATATTAACAGTGTCGTATACAGGTTGTTTTCACTGCAATGAAGCCATACCGGCTGGTTCAGACTTTAGCCTCAGCATAGAGCAACAACCACGGCAATTTTGTTGCCCTGGTTGCTTAGCCGTCGCGGAAACCATTATCGATCAAGGCCTTGGCGATTATTACAAGTTTCGTACTGCCCCTGCCAGCAAAGCCCAGCTTGTGCCTGATCAACTACAACTGGTTAATTATGACAGCGCCGAAGTGCTCTCTGATCTGACTCAACATAAAACAGACCAAACCCAGATTGAGTTATCCATAGCGGGCATTAGTTGTGCTGCCTGTGCCTGGCTGATTGAAAAACAACTGCAAAAGAACCCTGCGATCAAAACGGTCAGCGTCAACTCCAGCACAGCACGTTGTGTGGTCAGTTGGGATTTAAAACAGCTAAAGCTCAGCGATTTACTTAACAGTATCAATCAGCTTGGCTATCAGGCTTCGCCCTTTATGGCCGATCAGGAAGAGGCTGTTCAGCAAGCTGAATTGCGTCGTTTTTTAAAACGTCTGGCTGTGTCAGGTTTTATGAGTATGCAGGTCATGATGCTGGCCTTTGGTTTGTATTTTGGTGATTACACGGGCATAGAACCGCAATTTGAAGGCTACTTACGCTGGATCAGTTTGTTTCTGACGACCCCGGTGGTGTTTTACAGCGCTAAACCTTTTACCTTAAGTGCCTGGCGGGCCATTAAAGGCCGCGAACTCAATATGGATGTGCCTGTGACACTGGCCGTCTTTTACACCTTCCTCGCTTCTGCATACGCCACTGTATTCGATACAGGCGAAGTGTATTTTGAATCCGTTTGTATGTTTGTATTTTTACTGCAACTGGGTAAGTTTTTTGAATTCCGCGCCAGAGCACAGGCCAGAGCCGCCACCGGAAACTTATTAAAAATTATGCCTGTATCAGCCAGACTGGTGCAAGGTGATGAATTGGTTCCTACTTCAGCCCGCCGTTTAGAAGCAGGTCAGATCATTCTGGTACAAGCCGGTGAAACCATAGCAGCGGATGGCGTGGTGTTGTCGGGGCAAAGTTCGGTGGACGAATCGATGTTAACTGGCGAATACAAGGCAGTGAGCAAAGCTTCGGGCGATACAGTCATGGCAGGCAGTATTAACCATGATGGCGTGCTGAAAGTGACAGTGCATCAGGCACTCGCTCATTCACGTTTAGGTCAAATTATCGAGCTGCAGCAGCAGACTCTGAATCAAAAACCGCAGATTGTGGAAAAGACCACTAAACTTGCCCGCTTCTTTATCCAGCGACTGCTTATCATCGCTTTTGCTACTTTTTTACTTTGGTATTTCTGGCTGGATCAAGACAGAGCTTTTTGGGTGACTTTATCTGTATTGGTGGCCACCTGCCCTTGCGCTTTAACCCTGGCGACACCTACTGCTATTACCTGCGCTTTAGCTCGCTTAAACCGCAAAGGGATCCTGATCAAAAATCAGCAGGTGCTGGAAATATTGCCGCAGCTGAATTCCATATTTCTGGATAAAACCGGTAGTCTGACGCAAGGCCGTTTTAGTATTCAACGCACTCAATTACATAACACAGCGTACAGCCAAGACACTCTGTTAGCCCTGATTGCCCGCATTGAAACTTATTCAGAGCATCCTATAGCCAAAGCTTTTTCGACATATCTAACAACTGACATCAAAAATCCTATCAAAGTTGAACAGGTGCAGGTGCATGTAGGTTCTGGCTTATCGGCACGCTGGGTACAGCATGATGGAACAAGCGCTGATGTCAAGGTCGGCAGTGCGGCTTTTTGTGACGCAGAAGCTGAAACTACCGCAGCCGTCTGTTGCAGTATCAATAATCAACTGGTGTTCTCCGTCAAACTGTCAGATGCGTTGCGCCCTGAAGTGCCTGCACTTGTGAAAGCGTTAAAACAACGTGGTTTAAGTTTGTCCATGCTGACGGGTGATTCTTCTGCTCAAGTGGAAGAAGTACAACAGCAATTACAATTTGATCAGGTCTTTAAAGGTTGCAGCCCAGAGCAAAAAGTTGAGCATATACGTCAGGCCGTGGCACAAGGCGATAAGGTGTTGATGTTAGGTGATGGCATTAATGACAGCCCTTGTTTTCATGCCGCCCATGTTTCTGTGGCTTTGGATTCAGGCACTGATTTATCCAAAAACCAGGCTGATGTGGTATTACTGCATAATGATTTGAATTTAGTACAGGAACTGATTGAAGGCGCTATGTTGGCGCAGCGTATCGTAAAGCAGAACCTGTGGTGGGCCGTAGGTTATAATCTGGTGATTATCCCGTTAGCAGTCATGGGGTTTGTCTCGCCTTATGTTGCGGTCATTGGTATGTCGTTCAGTTCTATTTTAGTGGTGTCTAACTCACTGAGGTTACTTAAAGCATGAGTATTATTTATGTGCTGATCCCCATCGCTATACTTTTTGTCTGTATTGGGCTGGGTATTTTTTTCTGGGCCGTACGCAGCCGCCAGTTTGATGATTTAAACAAAGAAGGCATGAGTATTTTGTTTGAAGACGAAAAGAAAACCGTAAAACCAGAAGCGGATCCGGATAAACAACCGCCGCAATGAATCAGGAACTTGTCTTTAACCTGTTGGCGGCCCTGAGTATAGGTTTTTTAGGTAGTAGCCATTGCCTGGTGATGTGCGGCGGTATAGCCAGTGCGTTGCAACTCTCTATGCCCCAATTAAATCAGTTGCAGCAACTCAAACTGCAGTTGATGCTTAGCCTGGGTCGCTTAACGACCTACAGCTTTTTAGGAGCATTAACAGGGGCTTTTGGCGCAGCCGTGCTGGTAAAACTTGGCATTAGTTTATTCTGGCTGAAATTACTGGCGGGTCTGATGCTGTTACTGATGGCCTTTTACGTCGCTCGTTTGTGGTTTGCGTTAACCTTTCTTGAAAAACTGGGATCGGCTTTATGGCGCAAAATACAACCATTCTCCAAAGCCTTGTTGCCTCTTGATAGCAGCCCAAAAGCCTTAGCTTATGGTCTATGTTGGGGCTTTTTACCTTGTGGCCTGGTCTACAGCAGTTTAGGCTGGAGTCTGGCCAGCGGCAGTGCCTTACAAGGTGCACTACTGATGTGTGCTTTTGGCCTTGGTACCTTACCTGCCATGCTGGCGGTCGGCAGTTTTGCCCGTAGCCTGAGTCGATTTAAAAATAAAAACTGGGTCAGAGCCAGTGCGGCTCTATTACTGGCCTTGTATGCACTTTACACTATAGCTATTGCATTAGCGCCACGACTTTTCTAAGCTGGGGAAGTCGTCAAAAAGGAATACCTTATGTCCGGTTCAAATTTAAGTTGCCAACATTGCGGTTTTAGTCAGCTTTGCCTGCCTTTTACATTAAATACTGCTGAACTGGACACGTTGGACGATATTATCGAACGCAAAAAACCTCTGCACAAAGGCGATTTTCTGATTGAAGCTGGTACAGCCCTGCACTCTTTGTATGCAGTGCGTAGTGGTTCTTTTAAAACCTTTACCTTGACCGAATCCGGTGAAGAACAAATTACCGGCTTTCATTTACCTGGTGACGTGATAGGTTTTGATGCCATTGGTGAGCAACAACACCCAAGTTTTGCTCAGGCGCTGGAAACTGCTATGGTTTGTGAAATTCCCTACAATCAGATGGACCAGTTGATGGGTGAACTGCCAAAACTACGTCAGCAGATGATGCGCCTGATGAGTCAGGATATCAGTGGCGATCAACAAATGTTGTTGTTACTGAACCGCAAGAATGCTGAAGAGAAGCTGGCCGCCTTTTTAACTAACCTGTCTCATAGGTTTGCCAGCCGTGGTTTTTCCAAAAAAGAATTCCGTTTAAGTATGACTCGCGGCGAAATAGGTAACTATTTAGGCCTGACAGTTGAAACTATTAGCCGTTTATTAGGTCGATTCCATAAGGACGACTTAATACACGTGGATGGTAAACTGATTTGTATCAGTGACCCGGATGCGTTAAGTAAACTGGCTGGTGGCTCCGCTATAGCGCGCTGACAGATTGATATACCCAAAGTAGTCGCAGCTGCAATGCGGCAACAACTACCAGGGGTTTTGTTGATCCAGCACAAGGACTTATCAGCCTACCTTCGCTACCTTGGCTACACTTACAGGGTAAGCCTTAGCTTAGCAGGAGCATGATATGACCTTATATCCTAAAGTATTGGTAGTACTAGACCCTTCAGTGGCTGAACAAAAAGCCCTGAACCGCGCTGTTGAACTGGCCAAACTGCAAGACTGTCAACTGACGGCTTTTTTATCTATTTACGACTTTTCCTACGAGATGACCACTATGTTATCCGGCGAAGAACGTGAATCGATGCGCCAGGCCGTCATTAACGATCGCGAACTCTGGATCAGCGAACTGGTTGCAGACTACAAAGAACAAGGTCTGAAGATTGATATTCAGGTGGTCTGGCACAACAGGCCTTTCGAAGCCATAGTGCAGGCCGTGCTGGAAAAAGAATACAGTCTGGTGATCAAAGGCACACATGATCATGATGTGCTCAAATCCATGATATTCACCCCAACCGACTGGCATATTTTGCGTAAATGCCCTTGCCCCGTGTTGCTGGTCAAAGATCATGAATGGCCTGAACATGGCAATATAGTGGCGGCAGTTAATGCCGGCAGCGAACAGACACATCACAGCTCGCTGAATCAGCGTATTATTCAGCAGTCCAAACAATTGGCGGCGCTGCTGAATGGCAAAGTGCAGCTGGTTAATGCCTTCCCCGGCACGCCTGTAAATATTGCCATTGAAATTCCTGAATTTAACCCGCAGGAATACAACCAGACCATGAAAACTCACCATCTGGAAGCTGTGCAAAAGCTGGCGCTGGAATTTGAACTGCCCGCTGCTCAGACTCATGTGCTCGAAGGTATGCCAGAAGATGTGATCCCAAAAATGGCGCAGCAACTGGACGCTGAAATGGTGGTGATAGGCACTATAGGCCGCACTGGTTTATCCGCTGCCATCATAGGCAATACAGCTGAGCATGTAATCGACCGGCTTGACTGCGATGTACTGGCGGTAAAACCTGCAGGTTTTGTTTGCCCGCTGGCAAAACATTAAATTCCCACTGCTTCAACGCTATAAAGCTGGCGCGTAGTTGGTTATACTACGCGCCATTTTTCCGTAGGGTCGTTGTTTTATGTCACATGCAGCAGAAGCCAAAGCACAATATAACCTGAACAAATTACACAAACGCCTGCGTCGTGGCGTAGGTCAGGCTATTGCCGACTTTAATATGATTGAAGAAGGCGATAAGGTGATGGTGTGTTTGTCCGGTGGTAAGGACAGCTATACCCTGCTGGATATCCTGCTGAATTTACAACAATCTGCCCCTATTCAGTTTTCCATCGTAGCTGTTAATCTTGATCAGAAACAACCAGGTTTTCCAGCCGATGTTCTGCCAGGTTATTTAACTCGTATTGGCGTGGATTTCCAGATAGTGACTGAAGACACCTACTCTATTGTTAAAGACAAAATTCCTGAAGGCAAAACCACCTGTTCTTTATGCTCACGCCTGCGTCGTGGCATTTTATACCGTACAGCCAAAGAGTTAGGCGCTACTAAAATTGCCTTAGGCCATCACCGTGATGACATGATTGAAACCATGTTTTTAAATATGTTTTACGGTGGCAAGATGAAGTCGATGCCAGCCAAATTGATCAGTGATAATGGCGAACATATTGTGATCCGTCCTTTGGCCTATTGCCGCGAAAAAGACATCGAAAAGTATTCGATTGCCCGTGAGTTCCCGATCATTCCTTGTAACTTATGTGGCTCGCAGGATGGTTTGCAGCGCCAGGTGGTAAAAGAAATGCTGCAGGACTGGGATAAACGTTTCCCTGGCCGTATCGAAACTATGTTCCAGGCCATGCAAAATATTGTGCCTTCTCATATGATTGACAGAAATCTGTTTGATTTTGCCGGCATCAGTAAAGACAGTCCATTACCTGCAGAGGGTGATATGGCCTTTGATAAACCTGATGTACCAAAAGTACCAGTAGGTTTACTTCAGGATGAAGACGAACCAGCTGCAGCAGCGGTCCAGTTTGTTGAACTGACGTAGGGGCTTGCCCCGCCCATCGCTAATAATCAGCGCTTATTAAATTCATCAAAGAGCAGCATCAGTTGCTCTTTTTCATTTATAAATCCTGTTTGCTGCAGCAGTTCCATCACGACTTCTGCTGTGCACAAGGCGCCATCCCTTTGATTACGTCGTAGAGCATACACAGATGGCGTATCAGGTTGGATCGCAAGGCGGTAACAAGACTGCAAATAAGGGCTTTGTCTGAGCATTTTGGCCGCTTCCTGCCAGGTTGCATCCAACACAACCCAGTGTTTGACAACTTCGGTCTGACGAGTTGCCAGCTCTATAACTGCAGCGGGATTTTGAGCCTGATACAGGCCTTGCTGCAGCAGATAACAGGCTTGGGGTGTGTCAGATAACAAAGGATAAATTAACCCCAGCTGCTGCTTGGCAGATAAATCTAACAGTCGCGGATCAGGTGCTTTGCGCTGCCATTCAATCACGTCCACCCTGACTTGCATTGACGCGGCGAGCGCCTGCACCACTAAAGCGCCTGTGTTGGTGCTTTTCTGTAACTCCCTGCTGTGTGTCAGCAAATAAAGCACTAACCCAGCCATCAGATTTAAGGCTGTAGCAATAAAGGTGTGGCGTGATCCGGCACTTTAGAAAACTGTACTGTCGCTGTATCAACTAAGGATTCAGGTAAAAAGAGTCGGCAACGGTTTTGCTCACACACAAGCTGCTGACTCAAAGCTGCATCAGAGCTTTGCGCCACCACTTCTGAAGCAAAATGCACAGTTAAACCAGAGACATCAGGTAACCAATATTTACCCCAACCCGCCAATGAATCCAGAAGCTCGTCAAACTGGCCTTGTAATTTACGCAGCTGAGCCACAGTCGCTTGTTGTGGCACTGGCATTTTACTGCGCAGCTTGAAGTTTAAGTCACAGGCTGCTGCACCTTCAGGCTGCTTTAAAACGATCAGCGCTTTTTGCACATTCAGCATCTCATCAAAAGGCAGCATTAGTTCGCCATTGCCGGCAATGGTCAAAGGTGCTTCAGAAATATCAGTAGTGATTAACGCCTTATCCACAGTACAAACTTCAGTGGTGCCGGCTTTTTGCAGTATAAAGGCCAGCGTAATATCGCTGAACTCGACCTTTTCACTCTTTTTCATCCGGGAGTAAAAGCCATCGTAATTAAATACGGTATCAGCCAGAGCTGAACCACTAAAAGCAACCAGCAGGCTGGCCAGAACATAAGGTTTCATCATTAGCTGTCTATATGTTTAGTATTGGCTTTAAGCATGGTGTGGATTTCTTTGACATAGTCCAGTCCACGCTCTGAATACCGGCTCAACCCTGTCACCAGATGATGCCCGGCCACTTCGCCTTCAGCGCGGCGTTTTGCTCTGAGTTGACGTAAATCTTCATACACATAAAAGGTGTTGAGGTTATAAAAGTAACTATTAATAGCGGCAGCCACATGAGGAAATACCGCGACCTCATGGTATTTTCCTGCACTGCGTTTTTGCGGTACTACACCACAACCGGCTTTAAAGCACCATTGGCCAAAGAAATTATAGGCTTCTAAGGCAAAACGACTACTGCCCCAACCTGATTCTTTCGCTGCCTGGATCAAAACTAAATCAGCAGGTATGGCATCGACACGACTGAGCAGCAAACGAAAACCTTCAGCATCAACGTCCGGGTAATCTAATTTAAACTCGTCGTACAAACTATAAATAAAGGCATATTCTTCCACCGTCAGTTCTTGTTGTTGCTGCTTCTGCTGGACTTCAATGATCTGCTGGCGAATATGCAATAACCTGGCGTTTTCACGCTCAATAAAAGGCAATAAATAATCAAAAAACGCCTTTTTCTTTTCTACTACATCTTTGTATTGCTCAAAGTCTGGCACAGGCAATAACTCTGGCATAGCAACAGGATATGCCAGTCGCTTTAATAACTTACGTTGATCGGCTGCATCCAAAGCTTCTAACTTTGATGGCATTTGCCAATCCGCTAATGAAGCGATGTCTTCAACAGGAGCTGGTTTTAGAAATGGGTAAGCTGCAGCATAAAGCGATACTGCCCATAACAATAACCAAAAGCTCAATTCTGTTTTTTTCATGCGATACCCTGATTTCGCCTTTTATCCGATCCCGTCACTTAGTGAATAGAACCACAATGGCGCGTATTCTAACCAGATCCGTTGGTAGTTTCGACCACAAATTGGCCGAAATAATTAGACACCTTTCCAATGAATCAGATAAGCACATGTTTTTAAATGAAAAATTAAATGGCAAGAAAACTGCATACTCTGCTATAACAATGAAAAAAGGAGAATAACATGCGTCAACTTAGTTTAATTTCTGCTTTGGTTATGGCTTTATCTGCAACAAGCGTGATGGCGGACGACGTCAAAGTGCTGGAAAAAGTGATCGATGCCAAAAGCTATAAAAAGCTGGTACTTGAAGTTCCGGTCGGTGAGATTAATGTCAAAGTGTCCAAAGGCACTGACATAAGCTTAGTGGTTGAATTAGAACCAGATGAAGACTGGTTAGGCCGCAGCAGCGATTTGTCAGATGCGGAAATCAGCATACGTGATGAGGGTTCGACCTTAAAGCTGAAAGTTGATCTGGAAGACGACGATGATGTAGAGCAAACCTGGACTGTGACTATGCCAGCCGATATGGCAGTGTCGTTAAATTTAGGTGTAGGCTCAGTTGAAATTGACGACCTGACTTCGGACATCAATGTCGATTTGGGAGTTGGTGAAATAGATATTGATGTTGATACCAGCTTATTCGACTCCATTAAACTGGATGCTGGTGTAGGTGACACATCAATCAAAGGTGGCAAAGGCCGGTATGAACGTGATCAGGTGCTGGTCACCAGTTCAAGTCAGTTACATGGTGAAGGTAAACAAGAACTGGAAGCCAATGTAGGTGTCGGTGATATTGAAGTGCGTGATAACAAGTAAATTTATATAAAAGTCTAAGGCGCTTTATGCAACCAATTTGGAGTAAAGCGCCAATATGCAGCTAACGCTTCTTTTAAATCAAAAAAGCTGGTTAACGGCAACGAGTCACCGCTGATACAAGCATAAGTAAAGCGGTGACAATTGTTTCTCAGTAAGTCGTAATCCTGATAACTGTAAATCTGTTCGATAGCCCTGTTTGCCGCAATTTCCGAACCTATGATGTCACCTGAGGGACTAGTGGCTAAAATCAGTTCAGCACCGGATCGGTCTGCCAAAAAGCGGTTAAAGGACAAAGAACGCACCAGCCCAGAGCCTGCCAGCTCCACTATTTGTCCGTCCCCTACATAAATACCAGTGTGCTCGAAAAACTGAAAAATCTCGCAGCCCACCACAGCGCCCACAGGGATAGTTCGCAGACTTATCATAAAGCTCCTGATTTTCCCGCTTTTTTTTGCAATCATACTTGCAAAAGACGTCTAGGCGTGTAAAAAGGTGTAAGCAAAGATATTTATAACTAATTGATAGACGGAGACATAAGGGTAGCGGTATGAAACCAATAGAGCGCTCGACAAAATTAGATGGGGTTTGTTATGACATTCGGGGTCCGGTGGCACGTGAAGCCAAACGGATGGAAGAAGAAGGTCAGCGTATATTAAAGCTCAATATTGGTAATCCCGCGCCTTTTGGTTTTGAAGCGCCGGATGAAATTTTAAAACACGTGATCCACAACTTGCCTACAGCTCAGGGCTACAGCGACTCTCAGGGTATTTATCCGGCCCGGGTTGCAGTGGCGCAGTATTATCAGCAACGTGGCATTTTAGGTGCTGATGCGGATGACGTGTATATAGGCAATGGTGTATCAGAACTGATTCTGATGTCGTTGCAGGCGCTTCTGAATAACGGCGATGAGGTGTTGATCCCCTCCCCTGATTATCCGCTTTGGACAGCTGCTGTGAATCTTGCAGGTGGCAATGCGGTGCATTACCGCTGCGATGAGCAATCAGACTGGTTTCCTGATTTAGCCGATATTCGCGCCAAAATCACCAAAAAAACCAAAGCTCTGGTGTTGATTAACCCAAATAACCCAACAGGTGCCGTGTATTCCAAAGCTTTTTTACTGGATCTGCTGGCCATTGCCCGTGAGCACAAGCTGGTGGTACTCAGCGACGAGATTTACGACAAAATATTGTATGACGGTGCAGAGCATGTCACCACTGCTTCGTTAACCGACGATTTATTTATGCTGACCTTTGGCGGCTTATCGAAAAACTACCGTATCGCAGGTTTTCGGGTCGGCTGGATTTTATTATCCGGCGCGAAACATCTGGCAAAACAGTATGTCGAAGGTTTGAATATTCTGGCTTCTATGCGCCTCTGTGCCAACGTGCCTTGTCAGCATGCGGTACAAACAGCTTTAGGTGGCTACCAGAGTATTAACGAGCTGATCATACCTGGTGGCCGTTTGTACGATCAGATGGACTTAGCACACAAACTGGTGACCAGTATTGACGGTATCAGCTGTGTGCGGCCTAAAGGTGCTATGTACTTATTCCCTAAACTGGACCGTAAAAAATTCAAAATCAAAGACGATGAGTTGATGGTACTGGATTTTTTACGTCAGCATAAAGTGCTGCTGGTGCATGGCCGTGCTTTTAACTGGCCTGAGCCGGACCATTTCCGTATTGTGTTTTTACCCCACAAAGAACAGCTGGAAATGGCGATAGGCCGTTTAGCGCAGTTTTTACCGGGCTATCAACAGTAGTATCAGCAGTAATACAACAGCAGTAAAAGGTTCCAATGATTACGGATAAGAAACCCAGCCATTTTTTTGCTCATCTGTTCAGGATGAAGCTAATTAACAGATGGCCGCTGATGCGTAACGTCAATACCGAAAATGTGGCCGAACACAGCCATCAGGTGGCTGTGGTAGCGCATATGCTGGCATTGATCCGCCGTGAAGTATTTGCAAGTGAAGTGCAACCTGAACGGGTTGCGACTTTGGCGTTATTTCATGACGCCAGTGAAGTACTGACCGGTGATTTACCTACCCCTGTGAAGTACTTTAATGCGCAGATTGCTCAGGAATACAAAAAGATAGAACGCATTGCTGAGCAAAAGTTGCTGTCGATGTTGCCAGAGAAATTACAGCCTTTTTATCAGTCTTTGCTGCTATCAGAGCAATATTCGGCTGATGAAAAATTACTTGTTAAGGCTGCGGACACGCTCTGTGCTTATGTAAAAACTCTGGAAGAGCTGTCGGCTGGGAATCATGAGTTTGTACTGGCGAAAAAGCGTCTGGAGAGCGTGTTAGAAGGTTATGCTTTACCTGAAGTGAACTACTTTCTTGAGATTTTCATCCCAAGCTTTTCGCTGTCTTTGGATGAAATCAGTTTGCTGGATGGTCAATTGTAATCGCCAATCCGATGCCTATCGAAACCATAAGGGCGCAACGTATCTGCGCCCTTTTCGAGCAGCTTAATGCTGGTCCCGACAAACTTCCTGATTAAATTCAAACTCTATGGTGGTATGTTCCAGCTGATAAGGCTGCAGCAGTTGCCGGATCTGTTCTTTATGAGCTTTTAACTGCTCGGCTGCTGTTTCCGCTTTCAATACCAGATGGGCTGTTAACACATGTTTTTCGCCGTCCAGTGACCATAAATGCAGGTGATGTACATCCTGTACAAAACCTAAGTCCTGCAGCTGACGTTCTATTTTAGCGGCTAGTTTTGGATCCGGGCTGACTTGTAAAAACAGCGCCAGAGTGCGACGTAAATTACGCCAGACGTTGATCAGAATAAAGCAGGTAAAACCTATACTTAACAGCGGATCTAACCAGGCCCAGTCGGTAAAATAAATAAGGATAGAACCCACAAGCACAGCGACCCAGCCCAATACATCTTCCAGCAGATGCCAGGTCAAAATTTGTTCGTTTTGGGTTTTGCCGCCTCGCAGTTTAAATACTGCAGCACCGTTTACCAGCACACCTAAAACCGCAAGTCCCATCATGCCCATCGCATGAGGTAGCTGTGGCTCCCATAACCGAGGTATAGCTTCGTACAAAATCCAGCAGGAACCCAGCACTAGAATCACGCTGTTAATCAAAGCACTTAACAAGGACCAGCGGCGGTAACCATAACTGTATCGCGGATTGGCTTCTTTGCCTGCCACTTTAGCGGCAAACCAGGCAAAAGCTATGGCCAGTGTATCGCCTAAATCGTGCATCGCATCAGCCATAATAGCCACGCTATTGGTCAACCAGCCGCCAATAAATTCGATAATGGTAAAACTGAAATTCAGCCAAAAGGCTGTAGCTATATTGCCTGATTCAGAACCATGATGATGGTGGTGGTGACCAAAAAGACCATGGGAATGCGAGTGTTCGTCGTCATGACTATGTTCAGATCCATGTTTATGCTCATGCTCTGCAGCATGATCGTGATTACAACCAGCATTATGCTGATGA
>JAHIWM010000024.1 GCA_018815765.1 Gammaproteobacteria bacterium
CACTCACTATATCCTGGCGGGATCAGCTGACAGCGGATCCAAAGTGGCAGCAGTACTTTGCGCGTTCAGAGTATTTGCTGCAGTTGGATCAACAGCAACTACAGCAAGAATTGACTCAGCTGCGCCTGCACGCTCCGACCTTACCTGCCAAAGATTTGAAGTTTGGTTTTCCGCCCGAACCCAACCCTGCCTTCTGGTTATCTGATGAAGCCTGCCGTATTGCGCAGGTTATTTTGTCTTTTCAGACGCCTTCAGGCGGCTGGAGCAAAAGAACTGATATGGCAACGCGACTTCGCCAGCCAGGCCAGTTGTATGGCACTGAAACGGACTATATTCCGACCTTCGATAATGATGCCACCAGTACACAAATTCTTTGGCTGACCGCTTTCTTACCTTATGCCAGTGAGGACAGCCGACCAGAGCTACAACACGCTATTAAACGCGCTATTGGTTTTGTGTTAGCCGCTCAATACCCCAATGGTGGTTTTGCTCAGACCTACCCGCTGCGTGGTGGTTATCACGATGCAATCACTCTGAATGATCATGTGATGACGGAACTGTTGAAGTTATTAAACAAAGTCGCAACAGATCCGCAGTTTGCTTTTGTAGAAAGCTCCATCAGGCAGCAAGCGAAGCAGCAGTTTTTACGCGGCATAAAGCTGCTGATAACAGCCCAAATCAGGCTGAACGGAGAGCTGACTGTTTGGGCGGCACAGCATCATCCTGTAACACTTGAGGCTGTAAAAGCCAGAGCTTATGAATTACCTGCTTTGGTCAGTAGCGAGAGTGCGGAAGTGACTTTGTTGTTGATGCAGCTGCCAAAACCTTGTGCTGCCGTGATCCAAAGTGTAGAAGCCGCAGTCGCCTGGTTTAAAGCCAAACAAATCAGCAATACACAAATGCAACGCAGTGACAGCGGCGTACGTTTTGTTGAAAAAGCCGGAGCTAAACCTTTATGGGCCAGGTTTTATGATTTAGAAAAGCAGCAGCCGCTTTTTGTTGATCGTGATGGCACAGTGGTGAGCAGCATGGCGCAGCTGTCGATGGAACGACAAAAGGGCTATGGCTGGTATCAATCTAATGCAGAAGCTGTACTCAAAGCTTATCCCGGTTGGAAAGCAGGGCTTGATATGCAGCCGTCAGCAGAAGTAAAGGGAAAGCAGTGACGTGCTGCTTCTTGCTTAAACTATAGGCCCGACAAGGTCACCGGGCCTCCACACTACTCAGAAGTTGTCTTTATTACCGGCTTCCTTGGTAATTTTATCCAGATAACCCATGGCAAAAGCGGACAACACAAAAGTCATATGGATCAGCAAATACCACATGATTTTGTCATTTGGGATATTTTCGGTATCCATAAAAATTTTCAATAAGTGAATCGAGGAGATCGCCACTATAGAGGCTGCGACTTTGTTTTTCAGCGAGTTCGAATCCAGCTTGCCCAACCAGCCTAATTTGTCACCGTCACCTTCAATATCCAGCCGGGAGACAAAGTTTTCGTAGCCCGAAAACATCACCATCACAATCAAACCACCGACTAGCGTGATATCAATCAGCGACAGGATCACCAGAATCAGGTCGACTTCTTTCATGCTGAAAATAATCGGCAGTATATGAAAGACTTCCTGAAAAAACTTAATGCCAAGTGCCAGCAATGCCAAACTCAGACCAAGGTAAATAGGCGCCATCAGCCAGCGGGTGGCGTACATCGCCTTTTCAATTAGTTGTTCCATTGCTGCTCCTTAAATCTCAAGACTTGTGTTTATGGGGCAAATAGTGCAGAAATTCAAGCCTCTGGCCGTTTTACTTTGCTGCAAAATATCGCACAATGAGCGCCGTTACCCGCAACAGCATTAGCGCTGCGCTCTGATGCTGTTAGTTTATCTGGGCCTCTATGCCAAGGAATTTCCGAATGAAAAAAACTCTGCTTGCGCTGGCTTTGTCCGTCGCCACTTTTGCCCATGCCGATGAAGGTATGTGGCAACCTCATCAGTTACCTGAACTTGAACAACTCCTCAAAGAAAAAGGTTTAGAAATTGATGCCAAAAGTATTGCTCAGCTGACTGCTTTTCCAATGAATGCCGTCATTAGTTTAGGTGGTTGTACTGCATCTTTTGTCTCCAATCAGGGCCTGGTGGTGACGAACCATCATTGTGCTTATGGCAGTATTCAGCACAACAGTACAGCGGCAAATAACTTACTTGCTAAAGGTTTTTTAGCGAAAGATTTAGACGAAGAACTCCCTGCAGCTCCTGGATCTAAAGTATTTGTCACTCAGCAAGTGACTAATATCACAGCGCAAATTAATCAGGAATTGTCACCGCAGCTAAAAGGTAAAGAGCGTTTTGACAAAATTGATGAGCTGCGTAAAGAGCAGATTTCTGCCTGCGAAACTCCGGGTTATCGCTGTGATGTTTATAGTTTTCATGGCGGCTTAGAGTATTACCTAATTAAGCAAATGGAAATTCGGGATGTACGTTTAGTGCATGCACCAGCTTCAGGTATTGGTAAATTTGGTGGCGATATCGACAACTGGATGTGGCCACGCCACACAGGCGATTATTCGTTTTACCGTGCTTATGTTGGTAAAGACGGTCAGCCAGCAGATTTCAGCGCGGACAACGTGCCTTTTACACCCCCTTCTTATTTAAAAGTATCTGCCAAGCCACTGAAAGAAAACGACTTTGTGATGGTGATTGGTTATCCGGGCCGTACCAACAGATATAACTCAGCGGCAGAAGTGGAGAATCAGTTCACCCAGGTGTTGCCTTTATCCAAAGCTTATCGTGAAGAAGCTATGGCAGTGATTAAGCAAAATTCTGCCGAAGGTTCAGAAGCCCGTATTAAGTACGAAAGCATTCTGGCGTCGCTCGCCAATTATGCAAAAAATTTCGAAGGCATGATCACAAGCTATCAGAAGGGTGATACCCAGCAGCGCAAAGATCAGTTTGATAAAGCACTGAATCTGTGGATTAAATCCAGTCCGGCCCGTCAGGCTAAATACGCAGCTGCAGTACGTAATCTGCAACAGCTATTAGCCGAAGAGCAAGAAAACCAGCAACGTGATCTGATTTTAGGTTATTTAAGTTATGGCCAACTGTTTAATACCGCCAAACGTTTATACCGCTTGGCCAATGAGCAGCAAAAACCAGATGCAGAACGCGAAATGGGTTATCAGGAACGTGATTTAGAACGTTTTTCTGCCGGCATGAAACGTTTATCCCGCAGCTTTGATGCCAAAGTGGAACAAGAGCTGATGCTGCATTTCCTGCAACATTACGCCAAATTGCCAAAGGATCAGCGTTTAAAATCTCTGGATGGCTATTTTGGTATAGGTTCTGATGAGCTGGATGTTGCAGCACTTCGCACTAAGTTAGAAGCTTTGTATCAGGCCACTAAATTGTCGGATGAAGTGGAACGTTTAGCATGGATGGGTAAATCGGTTGAAGAGTTCAAAGCCAGTGAGGATCCGTTGATCCAATACGCTGTTGCTATGTATGACACTGAGATTGCTTTAGAGAATGCGGAAAAAGAACACAAAGGCAAGCTGGCTGTGGCTCGTCCTCAGGTGATGGAAGCCATCATTGCGTTTAACAAAGCCAATGGCAAAGCGGTGTACGCTGATGCCAACAGCACTTTGCGTGTCACTTATGGTGCTATCAAAGGGTATCAGCCAAAAGATGCGGTGTCTTATCAGCCATTTACTACTGCAGCCGGTATTTTGCAGAAGCAAACAGGTATAGACCCATTTGATGCGCCAGCAGCTCAGGTCGAAGCTTTAAAAGAAGGCGACTTTGGCATTTATAAAGATGCGGTCTACAACACTCTGCCGGTCAACTTCTTAAGTACAGTGGATACCACTGGCGGCAACTCAGGCTCACCAACACTGAACGGCAAAGCTGAATTAGTAGGTTTGTTATTTGATGGTGTGATTGAAGGCATCATCGGCAACTGGGACTACGACCCGGCCACCAACCGTTCTATCCATGTCGACAGCCGTTATATGCTGTGGCAAATGGAGAAGGTAGATGGTGCGACTAACCTTTTGAAAGAAATGACCATAGTGAAAGAATAACCTTGTACGGGCGACCTTTATGGTCGCCCTTTTTAAGGCGTCACATTAAATCTAATAGCCCCCAATAACTGCCCCGAATCTGTTACTACCCGAATTTTCCATTTACCCACAGCATCTTGTGGAAACTGTTGTTTGCGCGTCCAGGCTCTGTAGCCTTGTTCACGACCGCCTGAAATATTTAGCGCAATGCGTTCGACCGATTGACCATTGTGGATCCACTCATGGTAAATCTGTTCTTTCAGGCCCCGTGGTGCCCGTACTGAAGTGTAGGCATAAAGACCTTGTTGCAGCTCTGCCAAGGATAACTCTGTAATAGCTGCGCCTGGTAAACGCTGTTCATAATCCATATGCTGGCTCAGTTGAATGTCGTTTAGATTTAACACGGGAGCCGGGATCAGACTGCGGCTAAACCAGATGCTAGTAGTCATTACCACTAACAACAGGGATAGCACAGGTAAGCGCCAGCGGCCTGGTTGCGCCAATAAAGGGCGGATACTCGGAATACTCAGCAACGCTGAAATAATAAGTGCCAAACCCAGACTTTGGGTAGTGGTCATAAAAAACAGCAGTGGCAAAACCACCATCAAAACGGCAAATAAAGAAAAACAGTGATACAGCAAAAATAAAGCGCGTCGTTTTGTCAGCAGCCTGTTGTAGGCCGGATCAATCACTGCCACCAAAGCACAACAAACCAACAACAGAGTAAACACGGCTTGGGGCTGGTCCCAATCAGTGGCTGCCAGAAAAAATGGCAAGGCAAAAAACAAACTTTCCTGATGCAGTAATTGGGTTACCAAATGGGTGACGTCTTTTGATAGCGAGATGCCAAACTTACGCAATAAACCTTTGCGTAGCCAGTATTCCCCCATTAGCCATAACCAGCCAACCACCATCAGAATGGCAAAAAACTGGGCAAATTCTTCACGGCGCTCAACTTGCCATAAACTGAATAAACCAGTGCAAAAACCAAACAAGGCCACCAGGCCGGAATATTTTTTTGTTAACTCAATCAACCAAAAAAAAGCACTTTGAATGTTCTGCATTCAGTCCTCATCAGTATTCATCCCTGTCCGTCTGCGGCGGTTTGAATTTATTCTGCCGCACTATACGTTGTAATGACCTGTGAAAGCTGTTTTGGTTTCAGAATGATGAAGCTTTCAGTTAATTTGCATAATCCACAGCGAAAACCGCCTTTTTCTGTGCCAGCTATTCTTACTCAACCTGCTTTTGCAGTAAGATACGCCTCATTTCGTGGCCATCAGGGCTTCGACTGCTGAAGTGACAGAAGGGTTAAAGTTCGTGGATCAGAAAGTTCAGGTAAAACTTATCATACGCCGGGTGCCTACACAGGCCGCTTTGTCATGGCTGACTAAGGCTTGGGAACTGTTCCGGCAGGCACCTTCTACTCTGATTGCTATGGTGGCTTTTACCACAGTGTTAAGTTTAGTGGCGCAGTTGCATCCAGTGCTTGGCGTTATTCTTGTATTGGCGAATCCGTTTTTGACTGCTGGTTTTTATAAAACCATAGTGCTGTTGCAACAGCAGCAAGCTGTTAATTTTCAGCTGATTTTTAGTGTGTTTAAAGAAGCACGTTACCGCCGTACTTTTATCAGGCTGGCTGGTGCTAATTTGCTGGCGAATATTCCGTTAATGCTGTTGGCGGCGCAGTTGATGGAGCAAACTCAGGCTGGCGTGGTTGACCCTGTCACGATGTTTTTACTGGCTGTTGTATTGAGTCTGGTGTTTATGTTGTTTGCTTATGCGGTGGCTATTGCATATTTCCTCAATGAACAACGGTTACAGGCCATTTTAATGGCCAGTCTGACGGCCTGCTGGCGTAATGTAGGTGCCTTAACTTTATTTGGTATCTTATCAGTCGCCTTGGGTATGTTGGGTGTTGTTACTTTGGGTTTTGCTTTTATTGTCATAGTTCCTGTGCTGCAAGTGGCGTTCTTTTTATCCTTTAGCGCCTTTTTTGCTTTGCAGTTAGACGATTCAGCGCCTGCGGTGCTGGAAGTATAAGCATGACAGAGCCCCAGCCTTCGCAAGAACCAAAGCTTCTGACAGAGCAGGAATTGCGGCAATGGCTGTTGGGCTTGTTATCACGCCGGGAATACAGTGCACTGGAGCTGAAACAAAAGTTAAAGCAAAAAGGTGCTTCGGCAGAACAAATTACAGAATTGCTGGAGTGGGCGCAGCAGCGGGATTACCAGAACGAATTGCGTTATGCCCGGATGCAGGTCAATGCAAAGTTGCATAAAGGCTATGGATGGTTTTACATTAGCCAGTTTTGTGCACAGCAGGGTATTAAAAAAGAACTACAACAGCAACTGCTGGAAGAATTAGATATAGATTGGTTTGAGGTCGCCACACTGGCGTACCGGAAAAAATATGCTGATAAACCTATAGCGGATTATCAGGACAAACTTAAACGGATGCGTTACTTACAAAGCCGGGGCTTTGGCAGTGACACTATCCAACTTGTATTTGCAGAGCTTAAAGAAGAGTAAGATATGTATATGACTTCGGCACAACTTCGCCGCGCTTTTCTGGACTTTTTTGCCAGTAAAGGCCACCAAATCGTTAGCAGCAGTTCGCTGATCCCAGGCAATGACCCAACTTTATTGTTCACCAACGCAGGTATGGTGCAGTTTAAAGACGTGTTTTTAGGCCAGGACAAACGTAGCTACAACCGCGCAGTAACAGCACAACGTTGTTTACGTGCCGGTGGTAAACACAACGATTTAGAAAACGTAGGCTATACAGCCCGTCACCATACCTTCTTTGAAATGCTGGGTAACTTCAGCTTTGGTGATTACTTCAAACAGGACGCTATTAAATACGCCTGGGAATTTTTGACTGAAGTGGTCAAGCTGCCAAAAGAAAAACTCTGGATCACTGTATACGCCACAGACGACGAAGCTTTTGATATCTGGACCAAAGAGATTGGCGTGCCGGCTGAACGCGCTATCCGTATTGGCGATAACAAAGGCGCACCTTACGCCTCGGATAACTTCTGGGCTATGGGCGATACAGGTCCTTGTGGTCCTTGTACTGAAATTTTCTACGATCACGGCGATCATATCTGGGGTGGCCCACCGGGTTCACCAGAAGAAGATGGCGACCGTTTTATTGAAATTTGGAACAACGTTTTTATGCAGTTTAACCGTCATGCCGATGGCCGGATGGAACCACTGCCAAAACCAAGCGTAGATACAGGCATGGGCTTAGAGCGTATTGCAGCTATTTTGCAAAACGTGCACAGCAACTACGAAATCGACACTTTTGCTGCGCTGATTAAAGCCACAGCAGAAATTACAGGTGCTACCGACTTAAACGATAAGTCGTTACGTGTAGTGGCCGACCACATTCGCAGCTGTTCATTTTTAGTGGCGGATGGTGTGATGCCATCCAACGAAGGCCGTGGTTATGTGCTGCGCCGTATTATTCGCCGCGCTATCCGTCATGGCAACAAGCTGGGTGCTAAAGGCGTGTTCTTCTGCAAACTTGTGGGCGCTTTGGCAGAACAAATGGGTGAAGCTTACCCTGAACTGATTGAAAAACAGGCCGTAATTGAAAAAGTGCTGGCGCTGGAAGAAGAGCAGTTTGGTAAAACCTTAGAGCGTGGTCTGGGTATTCTGGAAGAAGCCTTAGCAGGACTGAATGGCAGCACTGTGATCCCGGGCGAAGTGGCCTTTAAGCTGTATGACACCTACGGTTTCCCACTGGATTTAACCAGCGATGTAGCGCGTGAGCGTGGTTTAACTGTGGATCAGGCCGGTTTTGAAGCGGCGATGGAAGCACAGCGTAAACGCGCTCAGCAAGCCTCAAACTTTGGCGCCGATTACAACCAGGCCTTAACTTCGGCTGTGTGCACTGACTTTACCGGTTACACCCAAATTCAAAGCAAAGCCAAAGTGGTCGAAATTCTGCTGGAAGGCAATGCTGTCAATGCATTGACCGATGGACAGCAGGCGCTGGTGATTTTGGATCAAACGCCATTTTACGCCGAGTCTGGCGGTCAATCGGGTGATGCAGGTGTATTAACCTTGGCTAATGGCGCAGTATTCACTGTTTCGGACACCATCAAAGTAGGCAAAGCTTTTGCCCATAAAGGCAGCTTAAAAGGTGCTTTGGCTATTGGCGATTTAGTCGACGCGGCCATTGATAATGCCCGTCGTGAAGCTATTCGTAAAAACCACTCAGCCACCCACTTATTACATGCTGCTTTGCGCACTGTCTTGGGTGAGCATGTGACTCAAAAAGGCTCTTTAGTAGGTTCAGAGCGTTTGCGTTTTGACTTCTCGCATTTTGAAGCGGTCAAAGCGGACGAGATTCGCCGTATCGAACAAATGGTCAACGAGCAAGTGCAACAAAACCACGAAGTGCTGACCCGTCTGATGAATGTCGATGAGGCCAAAGCTGCAGGCGCTATGGCGCTGTTTGGCGAGAAATACGATGACGAAGTGCGTGTGCTGAGCATGGGAGACTTCTCGATTGAACTCTGTGGTGGTACGCATGTATCCCGCACTGGTGATATCGGCTTATTCAAAATTGTGGTCGAAAGCGGTATAGCTGCAGGTATTCGCCGTATTGAAGCTGTGACTGGCGAAGGCGCTTTAGCTTTTGTGCATAAGCTGGAACAACAGGCTCAAACTGTGGCTTCGATGCTGAAAGGCGATGTATTTTCTATTGCTGAAAAAGTGCAGCAAGCAATGGACAGCCGCAAAGTCTTAGAAAAAGAGCTGGAGCAGTTAAAAGCCAAGCTCGCCAGCGCTGCCGGTGCTTCGTTACTGGAGCAGGTGCAGGTGATTAACGGCGTCAAAGTGCTGATTGCCGAGCTCAAAGGAGCTGATCCAAAAGCCTTCCGTACCATGGTGGACGAGCTGAAAAACAAATTAGGTTCAGGCATTTTGTTATTGGCCACAGCTGCCGAAGGCAAAGTCAGTTTAATTGCTGGTGTCACTTCTGATTTAACTGGCAAAGTACAAGCGGGTCAGCTGATTGGCTGGGCTGCAGAACAAGTAGGTGGCAAAGGTGGCGGTAAGCCGGATTTAGCTCAGGCTGGTGGCACTGATGTGGCTGCTTTACCTGGCGTGCTGAAAGCTGCTGCCGACTATATTGCGGCTAAGCTGTAACGCTCAGTGGCTTTATATGTACAAAAGTTCGGGGGTACTTCAGTAGGTACCCCCGAACGTATTGAAGCGGTGGCAGAACAGGTCATTCAGACTGTGCATGCTGGTCATAAAGTTGTAGTGGTGGTGTCTGCTATGGCAGGCGAAACCAATAGGCTGCTTGGATTGGCGCATCAGATTGACAGTCGTCCTTCTACCCGCGAACTGGACATGTTAGCTGCCAGCGGTGAGCAGGTTAGCATTGCTTTGCTGGCGATGGCACTGATTAAACGGGGTCATCCGGCTGTATCTCTACTTGCAGATCAGCTAGGTATTCTGACCGACAATAAATTCAGCCGTGCCCGTATTTTATCTGTTGGCACTGAACGTTTATGGCAGGAATTGGAGCAAGGTCATATTGTCATAGCTGCTGGTTTTCAGGGCAGGGATATTGAAGGCAATATCACCACCTTAGGTCGTGGCGGTTCTGATACCACAGCAGTAGCTTTAGCCGCAGCCTTAAAAGCCGATGAATGTCAGATATTTACCGATGTCGACGGTATTTACAGCATGGACCCGCGAATTTGTGCTGATGCGTTCCGGCTGCCTCATGTAGATGCATCCAGTATGCTGGAACTGGCCAGTTTAGGTGCCAAAGTATTGCACTCCCGTTCTGTCGAATACGCAGCTATGCATCAGGTGCCGGTACGGGTGTTATCCAGCTTCAGGCCCGATCAGGGAACTTTAGTGTGTTATGAGGACCAGACAATGAGTGTACCAGCGGTGACAGGACTGGCATGCCAGACCGGCGAAGTCTGGTTGGAGCTGAATGAGCTCAGTAGTGAGCTACATATCGCATTACTGAAGGAGTTCGCCCGTTTAGCTATTGAGACCGATATGTTAAAGGTGCAGTATGCGCCGTCCGGCTTAGTGCAGATGCAGTTCAGTTTGAGCCAAAATGATCTGAATACTGTAGAAGATATTTGTAATGAACTGAAAAAGAAGCAAAATTTTACACTTCAAAGCAGGAAGTCTTTGGGCAAGTTATCTATAGTAGGGATAGGGCTGAAATCAAATCCTGCCATTACAGCGACAGTATTTGAACAATTGCAGTTATTAGCTGTGCAGGTTGTTGCTGTCAGTTGTGCCGAAATTAAATTATCTATCGTCGTGCCAGAGACTGAATTGAATAAAGTAGCGGTCACTTTACATACTGCCTTATTGGGTTCAGTTAATTAATTTCAAGGTTTTCATAAATTTGTCAGCTGAGTTATCATACAGCTGACAGGTCTGCGCAGTACGATCAAAAAAGCGCAACCATTGGAAGCTGGGATCATACAAAAGGAGCAAAGAATGCTTATTTTAACGCGTCGTGTTGGTGAGACACTGATGATCGGTGATGAAGTCACGGTCACGGTTTTAGGCGTCAAAGGAAATCAGGTTCGCATCGGTGTGAATGCACCAAAAGAAGTTTCAGTGCACAGAGAAGAGATTTATATGCGCATTCAGGCTGAAAAAGGCACCCCAGGTGGCTTTAGCGGCGATGACGATCAATAAGTTTTAATTGTTGCCATTTTTAGAAATTGTATATTTTTAACGCTTTGTAGCGAATATTTAGTCGAATTGTTTAAAAGGTCAGCAAACGCGCTTTCCAGCTCCAAAAATTGTTTGACTTATTTTCCTGAGACATTAATATACACGCCGCAACGTAGTGCGGAGAAGTGGCCGAGTGGCTGAAGGCGCACCCCTGCTAAGGGTGTATAGGGGAAACTCTATCGAGGGTTCGAATCCCTCCTTCTCCGCCAGTTGTACTGTTAAGATTGGATGCATAGCTCAGCTGGATAGAGTACTCGGCTACGAACCGAGCGGTCGGAGGTTCGAATCCTCCTGCGTCCACCACAACTAAACCTGCTAAGTGCAGGTTTTTTTGTATTTAAAATTCAGTAAAACAGATCGGCGATGGTGGACACAGGCGGATGAGATCCTCCGTAAGGTTCGACAAAATCGTCAGGAACGATTTTGGACGCGCTCCGCGCGGTCCCGCAGGGACGTTTGCCAGGACGGCAAACGCAATCCTCCTGCCGCGAA
>JAHIWM010000216.1 GCA_018815765.1 Gammaproteobacteria bacterium
ACAATAGACTCGACTTTCCACTGATTTAAAAACTCAGTTTCTTCGTCACGTAAATGCAGAATAATTTCTGTACCACGGCTAGGTTTGACGATAGGAGTAATAGTGTATTCACCCTCGCCTGTAGATTCCCACTCAACAGCAGAATCAGCTGGGGCACCTGCTTTACGGGTTTTGACTGTCACTTTGTCGGCGACGATAAAAGCAGAGTAGAAACCCACACCAAACTGACCAATCAGTTGAGAGTCTTTGCTTTGATCACCAGACAGCTGACCAAAAAATTCTTTAGTGCCGGATTTCGCGATAGTACCTAAATGGCTAATCACCTCATCCTGCGTCATACCAATACCGTTGTCGCTGATGCTAATGGTTTTAGCGGCTTCATCCAGACTGATACGAACGCGTAATTCGCCATCATTGTCATACAGGCTGCTGTCTGACAAAGCTAAAAAGCGCAGTTTATCAGCCGCGTCTGAGGCGTTGGATACCAGCTCGCGCAGGAAAATTTCTTTATTGGAATACAGCGAATGGATCATCAGCTGCAGAAGTTGTTTGACCTCGGCCTGAAAGCCGTGCTTTTGTTTTTGTACTGTCTCAGTCATATACAGCTCCTTATCTTTCGTGGAATGACTTTAATGCAAAGGCGCTAGTGCAAGGGCGTAGCGCCTTTCGAATTGTGCTGGCAAGGATATGGGTTTAATACCCACAAATATCAAGGGGGCAATAACGGCAAATCAAAGAACAAAATGGAGGAACAGGCAATTGGAGAAAGAATAAGCAGAGCTAAAGCTCCAAGGATACAGGTTTTGAGCAAAGGCATTGGAGCTAGAGCGCGGCGGCTAGCAAGCGAGCCCCCAGGAGCATAGTAGTCCCTATGTGACTAGGGCGAGAGGCGAAGCCAACAAAGCTATAGCTTCAAGGGCGCAGCTCAGATAGGTTTGCGGCCACTAAAGGCGTGTGACAAGGTAGTGCCATCCACATACTCTAAATCACCACCCACAGGCACACCGTGGGCGATACGGGATACATTGACCTGATACTTTTTGCACTGTTCAGCAATGTAATAAGCTGTGGCATCGCCTTCTACGGTCGGGTTGGTTGCCAATATCACTTCCTGCACTGAGCCTGTACCCAACTGCTTTTGCAGTAAATCCAGGCCCAATTCAGAGGGACCTATACCATCAAGTGGCGACAACTGGCCCTGCAAGACAAAATAACGGCCTTTAAACTGACCTGTTTGCTCTATGGCAAACTGATCAGAAGACGAAGCGACAATACAAAGGCTTTGACTGTCGCTGCGCCTCGGGTCTGAGCAAATAGCACATAAATCAGTTTCGCAAAAAGTACGGCACTGCTGGCAATGCCCTACTTTCTCCATCGCCACAGCCAAAGCTTTCGACAACTGCACAGCGCCTGAACGGTTGCGTTCCAGCAACTGCAGGGCAATACGTTGTGCCGACTTTGGACCTACGCCTGGCAATATACGCAAGGCGTCGATCAGTTGCTGCAACAATGGGCTAAATTTGCTCATAGTAGATCAGATAACCACTTAAAACGGCATCTTAAAACCAGGAGGTAATTGCATACCACCTGTTACAGCAGCCATTTTGGCTTTATTATTTTCTTCAACACGGCGTACCGCATCGTTGATGGCTGCAGCTACTAAGTCTTCAACCATTTCTTTGTCATCCTGCATCAGACTGTCGTCGATGCTGACACGGCGTACATTGTGGTTGCCTGTCATGGTGACTTTCACCAAACCTGCACCCGACTCGCCCGTGACTTCCAGATTAGCCAATTCCTGCTGGGCTTTTTGCATTTTATCCTGCATGGCTTGCGCCTGCTTCATGATATTGCCTAAACCGCCACCACCACCTTTGAACATAACTGTACTCTCTTTAAAAATGACTCGATTAAACTGGCGACAAGATAATGACTTGAGCCCCAAAATACAAGACGAATTAGTTGACGATAATACTATCGGCGACTATTTCCGCCCCAAACTCTTTTTGCAGTTGAACCACCCACGGATCCTGTTGCAGCAACTGCTCTACATAAACCAGACGTTCCTGCTCAATACGCTGCTGAATAGCCACTGGGCAAGTCTCGACCCAGGGTTGGTACTGAATTTCCAGCTGAACCGCTTTACTAAATGCCTGACTCAGCTCTTTGACAATTTCAGCACGGAATTTTTCTTTATCCAGATGCTGCTGGCTTTGACAGACCAGTAACTGCACCGTATCACCTGCCCAACTGATGCAACTGTGCAGCAGATATAACCGCAATAATCCACCTAAATTCAGGCTATCGACTAAAGCTGCCCACTCATCGACCTGAGCAGCAAGGCGCACAGAGAAGTTTTCAGCTGTAATCACACCATCAAAACGATACTGTGCCTTAGTTTCTGGCGACGCAGCAACTGGTTGTGGTTCTGGCACAGGTTCAGATTGATGTTGCTGCTGAAATTCCTGCCAGGCCCAATCGGCCGCAAAATCTGCATCCTCTGTTGGTATATCTGAAGGATCAGATTCATCCGGATAAGCAGACATTGCTGGTTCTGGCTGTTCTTGTGCGGCAGCGGAAACCTGAGTGAGCTGAATAACAGCTGGAGCTGTCTGTAACGGCTGATTCACAGGAGCTTGCTGGTGTAACTCGGGCTGTTGAGCTGCAGCAGGAGCAGCTTGTGCTCTTTGGATAGCAGCAGCCTCTGCAGCCTTGGCTACAGCAGGAGTTGGTTCAGACTTTTTTTCGGTCTGAGTCTCCACAGCTCTATCAGCGCTAACAGCATCAGTTTTAATACCACGACGCGCCAGAATAGAAGCGGCAATACCTGCTGCAGCTGGTGGCTGCGCTGCTGGTATTTCCATAGTAACTTCAGGCTCTGTCTGATAAGGCTCTGCCATAGGAGGCATAGGATCAGGCTCTTTAGCCGGAACTGCAGTTTCAGGCAAATTAAATTTTGCTTTGAGTTCTGCCGCATGTGAGACAGGAGTTGAAGCGCGCATGGCAGGAGAAGTATCAGTACCAGGCACAAAAGCTACAGCTCGTAATAACGCCATTTCCAGACCAATACGTGGCTCTGGTGCAAAGGCCAATTCTTTTTTACCGGAGATCAGTAACTGATAAAACAGCTGTAATTGCTCAGGGCTTTGTTGCTCTGCCAATTGCTGCACAAAAGCACTGTGGTCTGTGACCAAATCAGCAGCCTGCCAGTTAAACTGACTTAAGGCCGCCAAATGCAGTAAGGCCAGCATATCATCCAGCACATGGGCAAAATGACTATGCTGCTGTACCAATTGATCCAGATGCTGTTTCAGCGCAGCTAAATCACGGTTAATGACAGCAGCTAATAAAAGCTCAGCCCATTGCTGCTCCAGATATCCCAACATATCGCGCACCAGCGGCACTGTAATATTGGAATTACTCTGGGCTATGGCCTGATCAGTCAGACTTAATGAATCGCGTAAACTGCCTTTGGCAGCGCGGGCTAACAAAGCTAACGCATCTTCGGCAGCCGGAATTCCTTCCTGCGCCAATACATAAGACAAATGCTGTTTAATTTGCTCTGGGCTTAACGCCTTTAAGCTGAACTGCAAACAACGGGATAACACTGTGACAGGCAGTTTTTGTGGATCAGTCGTCGCCAACAGAAACTTCACATGTGGCGGTGGTTCTTCCAGAGTTTTCAAAAGCGCGTTAAAGCTGTGGCGCGACAGCATATGCACTTCGTCTATTAAGTAGACTTTATAACGACCGCGGCTTGGCGCGTACTGCACGTTATCGAGTAAATCGCGTGTGTCTTCTACTTTAGTGCGGGATGCAGCGTCAATTTCTAACAGATCAACAAAAAAACCCTGATCAATTTCAACACAAGCACTACAGACACCACAAGGCGTGGAGGTCACGCCAGTTTCGCAGTTTAAACTTTTAGCAAAAATACGGGCTATGGTGGTTTTACCGACACCACGGGTGCCGGTAAACAAATAGGCATGATGTAATCTGTTGTGATTCAGCGCATTAGTCAGCGCTGTTTTCACATGATCCTGGCCGACCAATTGACCAAAATGTTGCGGTCGCCATTTTCTTGCCAGTACTTGATAACTCATGCCACCTGCCTGTTGTTGGAATTAATCGCCTGCAAATTCAACCAGACTGTAAAGGTTCAAACCCAGCTTTTCTAAACGGGCTTGTCCGCCTAAGTCCGGCAGATTTACCACAAAAGCAGCGTCTGTGGCTTTGCCACCTAAGCGCTCGACTAAACTGGTTGTTGCAGCAATAGTACCACCTGTAGCCAATAAGTCATCCACTAACAGCACCTTATCTCCGGCCACTATAGCGTCTTTATGAATTTCCAACGTGTCTTCGCCGTATTCCAGCTGATAAGACTGGGCAATACGTTCACGTGGCAATTTTCCCGGTTTACGCACTGGCACAAAAGGTAATCCCATCGCATAAGCTAAAGGTGCACCAAAAATAAAACCGCGGGATTCAGTACCAACAATCTTAGTAAAACCTTTGCCCTGATACTCTAGTTTGAAGGCATCAATCACCTTCGCAAACGCATCGGCGTCCAGCATCAGACTGGTGACGTCACGAAATAAAATACCTGGCTTTGGATAGTCAGGCACAGCTTTAATCACCTGACTTAATAAAGCGGAAAGAGATTGTGTAGTCATTCTCAGAGCCTTGATTTTAAAATAAAAAACAACGTCGGGCAAAAACAGCACGACTTAAAATAGATAAAAAAACCGCCACAAGGCGGTTTTTTTATCACTCGCAATACTTTAGCTGAAAAAGCGAACCCAGCTGATAATTGGAGGAAGGCATAAGCACGCCAGAAAAGCGACAATCAGTAAAACTAACTGGACTATGCCAAAAGATTCTTTAAAATTTTCGTCTGCCATAATGCGAACCCATTCACTAAAAAGGTGGAACATGGTAATGAATTTTAGTCAGCTTGAAAAGCATGCACTATGCCTTTCTCTGCAAAATTTAGCAGTATTTGCTCTGCACCCGACAATAACTGAGTAGGATCCAGTTGTGGCACGTAAGGCGATAACTGCTCCAGCAGTTCAGTCAGGGTCAAACCCGGCTGTTGTGCCAATACCTGTAATAACAAAGTGGTCAGTTGATTTAACGCGATAAATTTTACTTCGTCATCAAAATTGCGATGGATCAGTAAAAAACTGGCTTCGACTTCACTCGGCTGAAACTCAACACAAATTTTATGCACCGGATACTGATACGCCTGAACTGATGCTAAATCAGACAATTGCAGTGCCTGCTGTTTTAGATCCATCACTGCAAGCCCGACTA
The DNA here is from genome assembly GCA_018815765.1 of Gammaproteobacteria bacterium. GTDB lineage: Bacteria > Pseudomonadota > Gammaproteobacteria > Enterobacterales > Alteromonadaceae > Pararheinheimera. Next base: position 5,314 of record JAHIWM010000216.1, read on the forward strand.
GTGCCTTACGGGTTGCCAATTCCAGCTCTAGCCACTCGTAGTGCGCCAATTCCAACATAAAAACAGGGTCATCATCCTGAAGTTTGTATTGGTCTTGCAAAAAATCTAAGAAACTTTTGGCTATGGATAAAAAGAATGGATTCTCGCAGCGATAGCCGGCAAAAAACAGCTGTAAACGCTGTTGCCATGCTTGCTCTGTGTACAAGGATTTCAATACAGGAAAAGCACTGCTGACAAACCCTGAAACATTGTTAAACAATAACTCCCGATACACATCCAGGCGTTCCTGCACCACATCGGCTGGTTTTTCGTTCTGCTCTGGAGAGCGTAAATAAGCCACGAACTGATGCTGGACCTGTTGAAATTTCATATCAGGCCCTTAACTTCATAGAGTCAGTTGGCTGCAGGCGACGAATATGCGCTAGCTCAAGTTGCAGTTGCTGCATATCCGGAATGTTGAAATCCCGCTCCAGCAAAGTCGGAAACAGGCCATGATGCTGATAAGCTTCAGATAATAAAGCCCAAACCGGATCAGACACATCAGCACCATGGGTATCAATCAATAAGCTGTCATGTTGGCGGTAATGCCCCGCGACATGACCATAGGTAATACGTTTTGTTGGCAGTCCTTTTAGGAAAGCCAGAGCATCATAGCTGTGATTGACTGAATTAACGTATATGTTATTCACATCTAACAGCAGCTTACAGTCGGCTAACTCTAATACCGCATTGGTAAACTCAAGCTCAGACAATTCCTGGCCAGGCGCTGCATAATAAGAGACATTTTCAATCACTAAAGGCTGCTCAAGAATATCCTGCACCATACGGATACGGTCAGCCACATACACAGCGGCCTCTTCGGTAAAAGGAATAGGTAATAAATCGTACAGATGCCCTGCTGCAGAGCAGTAACTTAAGTGCTCGCTGTAGAGCTTAATCTGATGCTCTTTTAAAAAGGCTTTGATTTGACGAACAAAATCCAGATCTAATGGGTCAGGGCTACCTAAAGACAAAGACAAGCCATGACAAATAAAGGGATAACGTTCAGTTAATTGACGGAATTTTTTCTGGTAAGTACCGCCATAAGGTAACCAGTTTTCCGGCGCCACTTCGAAAAAGTCGACGTCCGCTTGCGGCTGATCCAATACAGAATTCAGCATTTCTCGCCGTAGGCCTAAACCCACCTGATGCGAAGTTAAGCCAAAAGGGAAATCAGACATAAAGTCTCCTCAAAGCAGTCAGCCTGCCTGTGCAGGCTGACCCAAGGTGGTATTAAGCCATGCCTCCGCATTTACCTTCACCACATTTAGCTTCTTTAGTTTTTTCTTTGTCTTTAGCGTCTTTTTTATCGCCGCCACATTTGCCTTCACCACACTTGGCTTCTTTATCTTTCGCTTTGGCTTTATCTTCGCCGCATTTAGCTTCTTTATCTTTGGCTTTGTCAGCGCCACATGAGGCTTCGGCGGACGCTAACTGGTAACCAGCATTCAGCTGCTCAGCAGAAAACGGATTTGCATTTGCGCTTAAGCTCAAAGTGGCTAACGAACCCAGTACTAAAGCACTGACGGCAACAGCTGTAGTTTTATTTGATTTCATAACGATGTTCCTTGTGGTTGCATTAAATTGCCTAAAGTAGACCTGCTATACGAACAATAAATTTCATTATTTTTATATTTTTTGATTTGCATCAGGATGGGACCGAAACAAAAGTCCAATAATCCTTGTTATCACTCATTGCAGAGATCCATAACATGGATTTTCAAGATTACGAAGACAAACTTGTTCAGATGCGGTCACAGCAGGTTTTTAAGATCCTCAGCTATCTGAAATCTGTAGCTGACCCCGAAAATCTGCAGCTTTTACACCGCCTTGAAAACACAGATGTAGAGCAATGGCCAGAAGCTATGGGTATACATCTGTGCAAATCCTTGCATGAACTGAACAGTGAACTTCAATCAATTCTGGCAGCCCAAAGCCAATTTGACATAGGGCAATATGGATACTGCGCATCGTGCGAAAAAAAATTAGAACCGCAAAGGCTCTGCTCCGATCCAACAACACAATATTGCCTCGAATGCCAAACGAAATTAAACAAAGCCCATCGCTAGTTATTCAATTCGCCAACCATCTCAACAAAGTCAGTAATAGCAGCAATCTCCGTTTCAGACAAAAAGGGATTCCAAACGTCAGCTAACAATACGTATCTGCTTTCGTCACTTCGATTCCACGCTTCATGCAAATAAGTATCATCGAACAGGAAAATTTTACCTGATTGCCACTCCAGTTCACCTATACCACATAAATTTAATCGGCAGTGCTCTGGAATTTTTAATCCCATATGTAAAACGCACCTGCTGTTTGTCACACCCCGGTGAGGCAAAATATGAGCCTGAGGCCTCAGCACTGAAAAACAAGCTTCAGGACTGTGGTCTGCAATATGCACAAGGGGCAAATTGGCGAGTATCGCAGACGTCTTAGGACAAAGCTGGTGGGTTTCATCATACTTTTTGCCATGTCTGAAGAAAAACAAAGCATCCCAGTTTCCGCCTGCGGTCAGAGCATTTCCCTGTACATGCTCTGTATAGGCCGGAATATCGGTTTTATCAGCCAGCATAGCCTCAAGTTCGCCAAGAATAATCGGATATTGATCTTCGTAATAATCTGCAAAAGGGAGCTCTTTGCGATCAAACATCGGCCTGACAGGAAGACCCGGAATGTAGAGAAAATTCGGATTTTGCCGTTTATCCTCTATGTCCAGAGGAATTGCGCCACTGTACATCCGAATACCAGCATCGACTCTAACCAGCTCACTTTTGCCATATTTATTATTTAATTCATCCAGCCAGTCATTCATCACCTCTTTTCTGTAGCGTTCAGCATAATTGACCGCATGAATGACTAAGGGCCTGCACCAATGAGGTGTCGAATCGTTGTCTAACCAGAATCCAAAAGAATTCGCAGACTTAAGGGCATATAAATAGGCCTTAAACGCCTTCTTCTGTTCTCCATTTTTATCTAACAAATGAGCGAGAACCAGTCTGGAAGAATAGGCATCGGCGTTGCCTTTTAACACAAAATGCAAAGTGGTCACAGCATCGGCAGTCTGAACGATTCGCATCAATAACTCCCCCGTCAGACTATGAAACCATATATCTCGTGGGTATTTTAATAAGCTATCTTCTGCAATCAGCAATGCTGTCTTCAGGTCGCCCTGTTGATAGGCCTGTCTAATATTTTCTTTCATTGTTTCTACAAGCATCGATCAGACCTTCTTATTCCGGAACCAAATCAAAAGCGACAGTTAATCGGGTTTGTTCACTTTCAAAAGGTACAGTGCCATGCCACATATAGGATGGAAACAAAACGACATGTCCCGCTATAGGCTTAACATACAGGTCGGCATCATTTTTTTGATTTGAAACGGTTTCCATTTCTCCAAACTTAATCCATCCCTGCCCTTGCTGCTCAACTGCCTGGGGAACCTGAATATAGTAACAACCACTGATCCAGCCATCATTATGGAAATGGTTACGATGAAATCCTTTATCGGCCAATTTGACTGACCAGGAACCCGTATAACGAAACTTGTCTTTTTTTCGCTTAAAGAAATAACTTTGCGGGTCTTGCGGCATCGAACTAATAAATTCTTTCACACATAAAGAAATTGCATTCTTAAGTTGGCCGATTAAAGCAGAGTTTAAATTGAACAAATGCCCCGAAGTTTGCGACCCGTTTCTTAGCGATTGCTCTATCGGATGATTTTTACTCTGATGCAGCTCATAAAGATAGTGAACAAGAGCATTATTGAAATCATCCATAGTTCTAAAACCTGCAGGTAGCGGCACAGGATAACAACGCACCATAGTATCGTAGTTATAGATTTCTCTGTAAGCAGACCAATTGCCCGAGTATTTATAAGATGTCGCCAGCAATGCGATGTCTTCCTGAAGTGGCGCAATGGTTTTTTTTGTCAAGGCGAGGGCCACAGGTAAAGCCTCATCCGGTTGAAACAGCGATAATCTTATGTAAATCATCAGCCGTTGAAATATGTCCGCATCATGGTACTGCTCAGGTAAAAGATGCATAAAATCAAGTGCTTCACTGTGTCGGCCAGCACTGTATGCAACATAGGCATTCAAGAAATTCAGGTTAAGTTCTGGTTGACGAATGGCTACGACAGATAATATTTCTTCAGCTTGCGATACCCTATTCGCGTTGATCAGCTTAGATACAAAATCTCCAAGTACATCCAGATTAATCTGGCCCTCATTGCATAAATTGGTATAAAACAAACTCCAGTCACTGTCTTTCTTAAGCCAGAGCATATCAGCCCAGAGTTTCAGACAACGACGATTAAGACTGTTCGTTTTCAGGAATTGAAATAAAGTTTGATGAGCTTCACGATATAACTCAGGATCGCCAGTCGAAGCTTGTGCCTGAACTCTGAGATAAAAACTATTTTCATGGCCTGGGTTTATGTGGCTAGCATGCTTAAGACTCTCAATAGCCTTCAGGTAAAGCCCCTGATTAAAATAGAAAAGTCCGAAGTTATAATGGAAAACATGGTTAGCTGGGTTCAAACTTATCGCTATTTTATAATTCGACTCGGCAGCCGCGAATTCTTTGATGTCAGCCAATAAATTAGCAAACTGCGCATATAATTCAGAATTCAACTTATCAGACTCAATTGCTCTGAGAAAAGCAACTTTACTTTGCTCTTTCTGCCCAAGCTTCTGATAACAAAATGCCAGTATAGACCAGTACCCTTTCAAAGAATCGGCCCAAGAACTGAGACTCTGCAACTCAGACAAAGCCTGCTGAATCTGACCACTGCTATACAACTTAGCTGATAATCTGAATCTCTGATTTATTAAAGAGTTCATCATTTTCCCGTACCAAAAAAAAGCCAGCCCTAAGGCTGGCTTTGTACTATAGAGGAAAGCTAATTATTAGAACTTAGCTGAAACACGTCCATAGAAATATGCACCAGCTGTATCATAAGATGAGTTCAGCGTGTTCATATCGTTGTTATTTGTAACATATGGAGGTTGCTTATCAAATACGTTACGAGCACCTAAAGTGAAGGTCAGGTTGTCATAGAAATAACTACCCTGAACATCGTGGTATACGTAAGCGCCAGTTTCGTTAGAAACTTTATTTGGAGCAGCTTGCATGTTTTCTACGTTAGACTGGAAACGACCAACCCAGCTTACGTTCCAATCGTCAGTGCCATAACCTAAAGTCAGGTTAGTACGTAACTTAGAGAATGCTACAGCACGACCGCCAAAGTTAGGGTCGATACCGTATTTACCAGCCAGATCTAACACTGCAGCGCCTTCCTGAGACTGGTATGAATACTCAGTCAGGTAAGTACCGTCAAGTCTTACATTCAGACGACCTGCGCCTAAATCTTTGTACCATGAAGCGTCAAAGTCATAACCAGCAGTTTCAAACGTTGCAATGTTTGAAGGTGCGCCAGTAACACCAACTACGTAACCCTGGAAGTCACGGAATTGAGAACCTTGCAGACCTGGACGGTCAACAGCACTAGGGCCACCAATTAAAGCACAAGAAGAAGAGCTGAAGTTCGGGCTGTCATAACAGGACTGAATAACAGCACTGATATTAGGCACACCGATAGCACCTTCGATTTCTACTTTGTAGTAATCGATAGCAACAGTCAGATTCTCTACGAACTCAGGTGAATAAACAAAACCTACAGTAGTACTTGTTGACTCTTCAGGACCTACGTTAGGGTTACCACCTTCCAGCGTTGCTGATTGGTTGTTTGGTAACAAGAAGTTACCTGGTAAACCTTCAGCAGCACAGTTAGCTTTCAATGTTGCACTTGCTGATGCGTTAGTCGCATATTCCAGACATGGATCTACATACGGAGTATTAGATTCAGCTTGTGGTGAATACAAGTCAGTAATAGTTGGTGCACGGAAACCATCAGCATAAGTTGCACGTACCAATAAGCTAGTTACAGGTGAATATTCAACACCAAACTTTTTAGTGATTTGACTTTGCAGGAAGTCGTAGTTAGTACTACGTACTGCTGCAGAGAAATCTAAACGTTCAGCGTAAGACAAACCTGCCAGAATAGGCACGTTAATTTCAGCATAAGCTTCATCCAGATCGTAAGCACCTTCAGTTGGTTCGCCTACAACACCGTAGATTTCACCAATTAATGCGCCACCGTCCGGAATTGATCTGTAACTTTCCCAGCGTTTTTCAACACCAGTAGCCCAACCAATTGAACCGGCTTCAAAACCGAAGTCACCAGTATCACCAGTTAAGTTGGCCATAAACTGTTTAGTTACGCCAGTATCAACAGGAGAGTTAGGGATACTACCAAAAGCAACTTGTTCCGGAGTTAAAGAATCAGCCTGGAACGGGTTCCATAAGCCTACAGCAGTACAACCTGCATCTTCAGCACAAGCTGTTGGATCCAGCATCATATTGTAACGTTTGGTGTTTGCACGACCAATATCTAAAGAAGCGTCTGTGTAACGGGCATAGTTATAAGACACATCCCATGACCAGCCGTTCTCTAAGAAGCCTTCGAAGCCTGTAACCATACGGAAGTCAGAGAAATCCTGGTTGAAGCTACGGCCACCAGTTTCTGTCAGACGACGGCTGATTACCAGATCTTCACCGATAGGGTTATTTGGGTGATCAGCTGTTACTGTTGCACCCCAGAAGGTCGCATCTGCAGCCATCAACTGGTCTGATTGACGGTTTGTGTAACCACCTTCTAAGAAGGCTTTTACATCGTCAGTGATTTCATAGCTGGCGGCTGAGTTGATAGAGAATACGTCTTGTGGTGTAACCAGGTAACTGGCAGTTGCATAGTTATATGAATCTGTTGCTGGAGCATACTTACGCACAGCACCAGTAGTTGGGTCAACAACATAAGGACCACCAGTTGCATACTGAGAGCCAGGAACAGTAGATGACCAGGTACCAAAAGCGTTAGCACCAGAACCAGCGTTGATTAAAGCACCACCAGATTCAGCAAATGGTTGTTTGGAGAAATCACGATCTTTCTGCCAAATCGTATTACGGTTTGCATACTCAAGTGAAATAACCACGTTGCCTTTATCGCTTGACGTACCGATGGTAGCACCAACACGAGAAGTTTCACCGTCGCCTTCACCGGCCAGATCGTACTGAGCGGTCAGCTCAACACCTTCGAAGTTCTTTTTAGTGATGAAGTTGATTACACCAGCTATCGCATCAGAACCATAAATAGTGGAAGCGCCATCACGCAGAACTTCAACACGTTCGATAAATGCCATTGGGATTGAGTTCAAATCACCAGAAGCATAACGACGACCGTTAATTAATACTAACGTACGCGAAGCACCTAATCCGCGAAGGTTAGCAGAAGCAGCACCACCACTACCATTGTTAGTGTTAGAACCATTCATACCACCATTCATCGCTGGGATAGAATGAACGAATTTTTCGATGGTTACGTGACCTGATTTAGCTAAGTCTTCTGCACTGAATACAGTGATAGGACTTGCTGATTCAATATCCGTACGTTTAATACGAGAACCGGTAACTTCAATCCGTTCGACATCTTTAGCTTCTTCAGCTTCCTGAGCACTTACTGATCCCGTGAATGCAGCTGTAGAGGCAGCACCGAAAGCAACTGCTAAACGCACCGCTTTGGACAACTTAGTATTTGTAAACATGTTTTTCTCCCTGGACCACTATCTAGTGATTCTATTTTTTACGATGACCAACCTTTACGGCGATTGGAACTCCGAACTTTTCGCAACCGGGGCGCCCCCCGATAACAACGCGCCGATAATAAACGTAATTTTTCAAGGCGGTCAACAGCTTTTACGGAACAAATTTCCATTGGCGTTGTCAACCGCGCCGCCAACCTATAGCCTTTTAAGTAAATATAGTTAACAGAGTTGATGTTTTTTTAAAATCGGTGCCTATTTAGCCCCCAAAAAGTTCATTTATCACCCTAAATTAGACTTGATTTTAACCATTTCTGCATTTTCATCGATTTCCGCACTCAATTTTGTAAACTTAACTCTACAACCTATAAGTCAAATTTTTTCATTTATCCGACGAAGAAAATGTCAAATTTTAACCTTAATACCAATATTGCCATCCACTGAAAGCTGACTTATCATGAATACCTGTTTTTTTATCCAGATGTTTTAATGCTTACTGATGCTTTAAAAAACCAAATCCGCGACATTCACCAGCAACTCAAAAGTAATCTGACGAATTACCAGCCTCGGCCCGGCCAAAATAAGATGGTGGCTGAAATTGCTAATACGTTGGCCGGCAGTTACCACAGCTATGACAGAACCTTATTAGTAGAAGCAGGCACGGGTACGGGCAAATCTCTGGCTTATTTAATGGCTGCTATTCCTTTTGCATTAAAACAAAAAAAAACACTGGTGATAGCGACTGCGACTGTGGCCTTGCAAGAGCAGTTGGTGCAAAAAGATTTACCCTTTTTTCTGAAACACAGCGGCCTGAAATTTGAGTTCTGTTTAGTCAAAGGCAGGCAACGTTATGCCTGTGTCGAAAAAATCCGCCAACAATTGCAGCAACCTGATTTATTGCCTTTATTCCAAAGCACAGCGCCAGCCTCTTTATTACAGCAGTTACTCAGCAACTGGCAGCAACGGCATTGGCTGGGTGACAGAGACAGCTTAAAAGAACCCATAGCTGATGAACATTGGTATGCGATTGCTTCTGATCCTGCTCATTGCAGCAAAGCCAACCCTGTGCATCATCAATGCCCTTTTCATTTGGCCAGAGCGGAGATAGAAGGCAGCACTGTATTAGTGGTTAATCATGCCTTGTTGCTGGCTGATTTGGATGCAGGTTCGCAAATACTTCCACAACCCGCTGATTGTATTTATGTGATAGATGAAGCCCATCATTTACCCGACAGCGGTCGTGATTTTTTTTCAGCACATGCGCCGCTGAGTTTTCCGACCCAGTATCTGGAAAAGTTAAAAAAGACCACGCAGCAGCTGGCCGGTGTATTACCGCAGCATGGCGCTATGACCGAAGTATTAAAACTCGATGAGCTGGCAAGCGACTTTTTAAAACAGCTCAAACCTGTGCAACACCAGATTGAACTGAATCAAAGCCACTGGTTTGTGAAAGAGCCGCATTACCGTTTTGCTGATGCAGTACTGCCTGAGACTTTTGCCGTCAATGCAGACCAATTGGCCGAGCTCAGCGGTAAAGCTTTGTCTGCTATAGAGAAGTTGCAACAGTTTTTATCCGAGGCAGCTACTGAGCATAAAGTAGCGACTAAGCTGGTACTGCCACTGCAGTTTGAATTAACCGCGCTAGAACACAGATTTGAGCAGCAATCAGAACTATGGCGTTTGTATTCAGTGCCGCAGCAAAAACACGTGAATCAGGCGCGTTGGGTCACACAAGATCAAAAAGAGCATCAGCAAAGCAGCGCTTATGCCAGCCCTTTGTCGGTGAGTTTTTTACTGGACGATTTATTATTTAGCCAGGCTTTTGCCACAGTCTTATGTTCCGCCACCTTAACGACGCTAAATAGTTTTGACTATATCAAGCAGGAGCTGGGCCTTTCCCAGCACCCGGGTTTGCAAACACTCAAAGTCGACTCCCCCTTTGATTACCAAAACAAAGCCAGTTTGCTGTTACCAAAAATGCAGACTGACCCCAGCAGTGATGCCTTTACCGATGAGCTGATTGCGAGATTGCCGCAGTATCTGGAGAAAAAGGCCGGTAACCTGCTGCTGTTTGCTTCGTATTGGCAGATGCAAAAAGTCGTAGAAGCACTGCGGGGGAAAGGCTGGTCTTTTTTAGTGCAAGGCGAAGCATCCCGTCAGTCCTTACTCGAACTTCATGCTCTGAAAGTCAAAGCAGGCGAAGGCAGTATTTTATGTGGTACCCAAAGTTTTTCTGAAGGTTTGGATTTACCGGGCGCTTTGCTGACGAATCTGGTGATCACTAAATTGCCTTTTGCTGTGCCCTCTTCTCCTTTGGAAGAAGCTTTATCTGAAGCCATTACCAAAAGAGGAGGTAATCCGTTTTTGCAAATGACAGTACCAGCCACTGCACGAAAACTGGTGCAGGCCTGTGGTAGACTGCTGCGTCAGGAAATGGATCATGGCCGCATTGTTATTTTAGACAGACGCTTAGTGACCAAAACTTATGGTAAGGCCATGCTCAAAGCTTTGCCTCCCTTTTCACAAACTATTGAAGAGTAAAAATGGAATTAGGTTTAGACCTCTGGGTAGTAGCAGCTTTATGTGCAGTCGCTTTAGTTGCAGGTTTTATTGATGCAGTGGCCGGAGGCGGTGGTTTACTGACTGTCCCTGCACTACTGACCGCAGGTTTACCGCCACACCTGGTATTAGGCACCAATAAACTGGCTGCAACTTTTGGTTCCATCACAGCTTCAGTCACCTATTACAGACGCAAACTTTTTGATCCTGCGTTTTGGCGCACAGCGCTGATATTCACTGCAATTGGCGCCATTTGTGGCACTCTAGTAGTGGATTTAATCAGCAAAGAATGGCTGGAACGTATTATTCCGTTTTTTATCGTTATCGCAGCTTTGTATAGCCTGGTGGTAAAAATGCAGCCGGATGATCAGCTCACTTTGCCAGAGCAAACCCCTAAACATTTCTGGCAGCAAAGAGCCCAGGGTTTTACTTTAGGTTTTTACGATGGCCTGGCTGGCCCTGGCACAGGTTCGTTTTGGATGGTGTCGACCATGGCGCTGTATAAAATTAATTTGCTGTTAACCAGTGGTGTGGCGCGCTCAATGAACTGTGTCAGTAATGTATTTGCGCTGGTGACTTTTGCCTGGCTTGGTCATATTTATTGGGCTTTAGGCTTAGCCATGGGCGCCTGTTTAATGCTCGGTTCTTATTTTGGTGCCCGTTCAGCGATTCGTTTTGGCAGTAAGTTTATCCGGCCGATCTTTTTAACTATGGTATTGGCTATTACCGCCCGCTTGTTATGGCAAGCCTGGAGCAATGGATGAAAGACTTATTGGCTGCGCTTGAACAACAACTTAAACAACTGACTCAACAAGCCAAAGTGATTGATGGCAAACAAAGCAGCTGGCAACAAAAAGCCTGGTTTGACAGTGACTTGTTTCAATCCCACTCGCCTTTTTTAACCGACTATGTGCTCGAAGCTGAAGCTATGCTTAAACGCCTGAAAGCGAGCACAGAACAACGCACCAGTTCAGCACAGGCATTAGCGGCCAAACTCAGCGCACAAATTCAGGCCTTAAGCCGGGCTTTTCAAACCAAAGACTTACGTTATTTGCCCGGTAAAGGCAAAAAACGCCCCACTTCACCTAATGCGTCAGAACAAGCTCAGGCTATGGTTGGGCAGTTACGCCGCTCTACTCAGGAGTTGTATCAACAGCTCTCTGAATATCAAGGCTTTGAAAGGCGTTTACTGGATATGCTGGAGCTGGAGCAACGTCAGTTGTCCGGCGGTTCAGCGGACACCAGTGCCGACAGAGTATTAGCCATTCACGCCCGTTTAGGTCGTTGTCGCAAAGCCTTAAGCGAATTAGAGGTAGAAATTCAGTGGTCAGAACAAAACCGCCGGGGCTGATCTATCACCCGATTTACAGTCAGCTCGAACTGCCTTTTAAACACCGCTATCCGATAGGGAAATATCAGGCTTTGTATCTGGCCTTATTAGAGCTGGGTGTGCCGGCCAATCAGTTCACTTCATCTCAAATCGCCAGCGCTGAACAGTTATTATCAGTACATCAGGCTTTCTATACTGAACAGCTAATCTCCGGTCAGCTTGATAACAAAGCCATGCGCCGTATAGGTTTTCCCTGGTCAGAACAATTGGTGACCCGCTCTCTAACCTCTGTAGGTGGCACAGTGCAAACGGTTCAGCTTGCTTTGAAGCAAGGTTTAGCTTTGCATTTAAGTGGCGGTTATCACCATGCTTTTGCCGGCGAAGGCAGTGGGTTTTGCTTATTTAATGATTTAGCTGTGGCGGCACGCTACGCCTTAACTCAGGGTGTGGATAAAGTGCTGATTTTTGATTGTGATGTGCATCAGGGCGATGGCACTGCCGCTATTTTTTCTGATGAACCCGCTATCATTACCGCCTCTTTACATGGCGAAAAGAATTTTCCATCCCGCAAACAGCAGTCCAGCTGGGATTTAGGTTTGCCCACAGCCTGCACCGACGATGAGTATCTGGCAGCAGTAAAACAAAGTCTGGATTATTTGTTGCGTATCCATCAGCCGGACTTAGTGATTTATGATGCAGGCATCGACATTCATCAGCAGGATGATTTAGGGCTTTTACATATCAGCACAGCGGGAGTGGCAGAGCGGGATTGGTATGTACTCAACGAATGCCATAAGAAAGGAATTCCGGTAGCAGCTGTGATTGGCGGAGGTTATCAGCGTGATCTTGAGGCTTTGACTCAAATCCATCTGCAGCTGTTTTATGCTGCTTTTAAAATCAGCGGTTTGTCGTTACCAAATACAAACCGCTGGTTTCATGCGCTTGGCACTTAAAGCAAGGTAGGGTGGATTCGCCGCAGGCAATCCGCCATAAGTTGATGGAGCGGTGGTGTCATGATATGTAATGGCGCAATGCCGCTTCGCGTCGATTGCCCCCTACATCATGCCCTTCGAACTTGAAACAAAATAGGATGGATTCGCCGCAGGCCATCCGCCATAAGTTGATGGAGCGGTGGTGTCATGATATGTAATGGCGCAATGCCGCTTCGCGTCGATTGCACCCTACATCATGCCCTTCGAACTTGAAACAAAATAGGATGGATTCGCTGCAGGCCATCCGCCATATGTTGATGGATCGGTGGTGTCATGATATGTAATGGCGCAATGCCGCTTCGCGTCGATTGCACCCTACATCATGCCCTTCGAACTTGAAACAAAATAGGATGGATTCGCCGCAGGCAATCCGCCATAAGTTGATGGAGCGGTGGTGTCATGATATGTAATGGCGCAATGCCGCTTCGCGTCGATTGCACCCTACATCATGCCCTGCCCACTTAACTGTTTTGCGAACCTGCGAAATAAAACCCCAGCTGTTTGCGCACAGCCAAAGGCAGTTCCGGCAAATCCGATTTTGGCAGTAAGAACGTAGCCATATGGAATAAGTCGGTAAAAATACGGTTTTTCTCTGTGGTGCGTTTTAAATAATCATGACCAGAAGAACCGCCCGTACCAATCTTGGTTCCTAGCATGCGCTGCACCATCATGGCGTGTTTGTAGCGCCAAATCGTCATATTTTCATCGATTTCAGTCAGGCAGGTTAATACCTGAAATGGCAGGTTAAACACAGGTTCTTCCTGATACAAGGTAATAAACAAAGCGGCTAACATAGCGCGCTGGCTTAAGCGGAAGCTACCTTGTTGTTGCAGTTCAGCGTATTTGTCTTTATCCAACAAAGCCGCAAACTTAGCTCTGGTGTTGATGATTTCCTTTAGCTGCATTTCACGTTCATGTTCAGCAATCTGCTCTATGGACAGCACTGTGCTTTCATCTTCGTTCAGCATTTTTTCTGTCGCGCTCTGGTACATCTGCCAGAAGCTAAAATCGCCAAATTGCAAAAATGGCATACGCTCCAGCCACTTTTCTACCTGTTCAAATAAACTTGGCTGAGTTTCAAGGCCTTCTAAAAACAGCCGGTCTTTTTCATTTAAGCGGCTGTAAAAGGAGTTTTTATCAAAATCGATACGGTATTCACTTTTTAAGCCCAGACCAATTTCCAGCATTTTAAATTGCACGCTCTGAAAACCAGAAGCAGGTACCAGATAATCACGGAACGACATAAAGTCTTGTGGTGTCATGGTTTCCATTACACCAATTTGCTGGTTCATCAGCTGCTGAATGGTAATCACCCGCTTCAGTTTATGCACCACACCTGTCAGTTGCTGATCTTTGACTTCATCTGCGGCAAACACAGCAAGCACAGCTTTAAGCTCATGCAGTACTTGTTTAAACCACAATTCGTACACCTGATGCACCACAATAAATAAGGTTTCATCATGGGCTTCATTGGCATACTTGGCGCTTTCAGGCGCTTGGGCAGTTAAAATTTTGTCCAGTTGCAGGTAGTCACCGTAGTAACAAGGGGTTGTATTCTTTTGCATTTTTTAATCTTAGGCCATAGCCTGTTGTTTTGACCGCGCTATTCTATCAGCACGACCTGAAGTTAACATCTGCTTGTAGCGTTTTATAACCGAACTGATTATGCTTAGGCTCAGTTTCAGTAACCTATTTAGCGGTCGGGGCATAAAGCCCTGGCACACAAGGAGTAACAGATGAAGTTAGATGACGATATCCATAACTATTACGAAAAACTTCTGTTGGACCATTTAGTTGAGCTGCGTTTGGATGATGAGTACGACACCGAATATCTGGCCGATTTATGCTGCATAGTGCTGAATCAGTTGCCTCCTAAATATATTCGTTATGAAGTGGATATGGCGTTTTATCTGCCTCAGACTGAACGCTTTGAAATGGTGATGAAAGTGCGTGAAGCTGTTGCCAAAGCCAAAGGTTTCTTAGACACCCAACGTGACAAAAACTAAGACTCCGGCTTTATCGGATGCGCCCCTTGAGGTGCAACTGGCTGTGGAACTGATCCTGTTGCTGGAGCAACAGGATTTACCAGCAGAACAGATACTGGCTGCCCTCGCGATAGTGCAGCGTGATTTCCAGAAGAAAGTGCAGCCCGACCTTCAGAAAAAACCACAACAGCCTGACTAAAACCCGTTGAATTCAGCTGTTTTTATTGAGGCATTATGCTAACCCATTCTATTACCTTGTATCTGGCCACCGTATTGATTTGGGGCTCGACCTTTTTCGCTATTAAATTTCAGCTCGGCGATGTGCCGGAAATGTGGTCTATTGCCTATCGTTTTGGTCTGGCGGCTTTGTTGCTCTGGTTGTGGTGTCTGTGGCGTAAGCTGCCACTGACATTTAGTCGTCGCCAGCATGGTTGGATGGCACTGCAGGGCTTGTTTTTATTTTGCTTAAATTATCTGCTGATTTATCTGGCCACTTCTGATTTGACCAGCGGTCTGATTGCAGTGGTATTTTCCAGCATAGTACTGATGAATATCCTCAACGGCGCCTTATTCTTTCGTCGCCCTATTGAGATAAAGACCTTGCTGGGTGCTTTATTGGGTATCCTGGGTATAGCTTTTGTGTTCTGGCCTGAACTGGCTGGTCTTGAGAGCAACGGCTCAGCTTTTTGGGGTTTAGTGCTGAGTATTGCCGGTACTTATATAGCCTCACTTGGCAATATGCTCTCATCGAAAAACCAGCAACAGCACTTACCTGTAGTACAAAGTAACGTGTTTGGTATGACCTATGGCGCAGTGATGATGGCGGTACTGGCTTTAGTTCAGGGCATCATGCCGGTATTTGATAGCAGTCTTAGTTTTAATCTGTCTTTGTTGTACTTGTCGTTATTCGGCTCAGTGCTGGCCTTTGGCGCTTACCTGACATTGGTAGGCCGTATTGGTCCAGCCAAAGCCGCCTACACTATGGTGTTATTTCCTATTGTCGCTTTAGGAATATCCACTCTTTTTGAAAACTATCACTGGAGCTGGTCTGCACTTATTGGTGTTTGTATCGTCGCTTTGGGCAACTTAATTATTTTGTTGCCAGCAGAGAAACTCAAACGCCTTGTCAGGCTTTCATAAGAGATACCCAGCATTTGGTTGTCAGCGCTGTTAAATCTGACTATACCTAAAGCAGTGCTTCTTTATCAGAGAACGCAAAAGATGCGATGGATTGTCAGTTTTTTCTTCTTCTGTATCAGTTTTGCGCTTCAAAGCCAAAGCTTGCGGATCATCACTGTGGTCGAGCCTCCGGCCGCTTACCTGGATAGTCATGGCCAGTTAACAGGTTTTTCTGTCGAAGTGGTGCAGGCTATTCAGCGTAGTCTTGAAGACAAAACCGTCATTGAAGTATTGCCTGAAGCCCGTGCCATTCATATTGCCCGTACTGAGCCTAATGTTATTTTGTTTAGCTTTTCCAGAACACTAAAAAGAGAACACGAGTTTTATTGGCTGGGGCAGCTAAGTGTCAAGGCTTGGTCTGTTTATGCTCTGAGCTCAAATCCTGTACACATTGAGTCGCTGGAACAATTGCGTAAAGTCAAAGCTATAGGTGTGGTACGGGGGGATATCAGAGAAGAATGGCTGCTTGAACAAGGTTTTGATAACTTACACCCTTCTGTGAATCATCAGCAAAATATTCACAGGCTACGCTCTGGCCGATTAGATTTAATAGCTTACGAAAATCAGGGAATTCAGCATTTGTTGTGGGAAGAAGGTCTGCAGACTTCAGACGTAAAATCTGTCTATAAGTTAAAAACTTCCGATGTGTATTTGCTGATGTCTAAGTCAGGCACGGATCCAAAGCTGATGCAAAGTTGGAAAACGGCAGCAGAAAAATTCAGGCAAAGTGGTCAACAGCAGTTTATTGCCGAAAAATGGCAGATGATTTTAAAGCATTATCACAATATCAACACTGAAGCTGTAGAAGGTATTTTGTATTTCGAATGACCGCATCCCCGTCGTACTTGAAACTTCAATTTTGTTGGCTTCCAAGCTTTGGCTACACCAAATTGAACGCAAGACGGGCGGGGACAAGCCCCGCCCCTACAGCAACAGCCTAGATCTGACCCATATAGTCTTTTTTGCCTACTTCCACACCGTTGTGACGCAGCAAAGCGTAACTGGCGGTGACGTGGAAATAAAACTGTGGCAACCCATACTGAGCTAAATATTGAGTACCAGTAAAACGTTTTTCTTTGGGAGTGCCAGGACGTAACACAATTTCTTTGTCTGCGGCGTTGGCAAATTGCTCTGCAGTTAAAGTATCAAGAAAAGCCAGAGTTTTATCCAGACGTTGCTGCAATTCAGCAAAAGTCTGTTCATTGTCTTCATAACCCGGAACATCTACACCAGCTAAACGAGCTGACACACTTTTGGCAAAATCAGCAGCAATTTGCACCTGACGCACCAGCGGAAACATATCAGGGTATAAACGTGATTGCAGCAGCACAGCATCAGCCAGTTCTTTCTGTTGGCTGAATTTTTCAGCTTTAACTAACAAGTCTTTTAAGCTGGTAAGAAACTGTTTAAACACCGGAACTGATGCGCTGTAAAAAGATAAACTCATGCTTTTTGCCTCATTCAAGCCATCTTGCCCTTTGCAAGAATCTGCTCTTTGAAATGGGGATGCGTAACAGGATTACAAGGCTTCAAGCTGCTTAAACAATAAATCACAGCTGTGTTTTAACTGCAGTAACTGCTCCAAAGGCAAACCTGACTGCTGAAAAATCGCCATCGGAATATGGCTGGCCTGAGTTTTTAATGCCTTGCCTTGTTCAGTCAGTCGAATTTGCACCACACGCTCATCCTGCACACTGCGGGTGCGACTGACTAAACCTTTGCTTTCCAGCCGTTTTAATAAAGGAGTTAAAGTGCCGGAATCCAGATACAGTTTTTCCCCCAACTCTTTGACGTTGAGCTCTGGCTGCTGCCACAGCACCAGCATGGCCAGATACTGTGGATAGGTTAGATCCAAAGGTTCCAGCAGCAAACGGTAACTGCGCACTAGTTTATGGCTGGCACTGTACAAAGAAAAACACAGTTGTTTTTCCAGTACTAAATAATCTTCGTGCTCTGCACTCATGGCCTTGCCCTAACTCAATTGAATTGTGGGCAATATACTTCAATCCAGCGGGTAAAATCCAGTTAACGCAAACGGGAAGAATGTGAAGCCTGCAGTAACCATTGTTTATGATGATAAAACCAGACCCGGGTAAAACGGAATTCACCCTGCCATTTTTTACCTGCCGAAATCCCCTGCTGTACAGTGCGTCCAGTCACTAATGCTGTATTCTCAAAACAACGGATCTGCACATCAAAGTTTTCAATTTGCGTATTCACTCTGTTACTGCTGGCCAGATCCTGCAAATAACTCTGTTTATTTTCCAACCGGCCATCCGAATGTGTCAGCACAAAATCATCTGACAATAGAGGGTCCAGACGTTTCACATCGGAGTGCAAGCGGAACTGGTTCCATTGCTGGTCAGTCGTGCTGTCAAACTGACCAGGGCACAAGGCCCAGCTTGGGCCAGAGCAAAACAAAATAGCTATATATAAAAAACGCATAGTGATACCTCCAAAAAAACAAGTTTGTTGCAAGCGGCGGCAACAATCTGTGATTAATTGTGTGTGCTCAATACTTGTTAACCAAAAATCAGTTGCCAGAAGCTTGGCTTGCGGTGTTTATGGTATTTCTTTCGCAGTTCATCCATTTTCACCAGTTGTTGTTGTGCACCGGCTAAGTCATTTTTCTGTAACAACAATTGAGTTTGATCGACCTCAACCGCCAGTTCTTTTAATCCTTGCTGAAACAACTCTGCTTTTTCAGGCTGAAATTTACCTTGTTGAGCTTGTTGCAACTGTCCCTCAAAACTAGCTAAGGCCGCTGTCATTTGCTCAACGGACTGAGCTTCATTGGCTTGTTTAAAACTCAGCGCCATCTGCTTCATGGTTTTTTCCATATCCACATCACTGGCCGACACAGAGGCACAGACCAACACACTGCTTAACAGCACAGACATTACTACTTTCATCAGAAATCCTCTTAAAAATTCAGGCCTATTATAAGCAAGTTCAGGTCTTATGCTGTGCATTTCTGAGCTATGATGCTGCAACTTAAGGTCAGACAGAGAAATGACATCAATGAGACTGCCGATTTACCAAGTCGATGCTTTTACCGATCAGCTTTTTAAAGGCAATTATGCCGCTGTGGTGCCATTGCCACAGGCCATCAGTTCTGAGCTGATGCAACAGATAGCGACAGAAAATAACTTGTCAGAAACTGCTTTTGTGCTGAAGCTTGCTAAAGATCATTATCAGATCCGCTGGTTTTCTCCTGTCACTGAAATTGATTTTTGTGGTCACGCCACCTTAGCTGCTGCTTTTGTATTATTTGCTCAAAGCGACAGTACAGAGCTTCGTTTTACGACCTTAGAAGTCGGAGATTTAGTCGTCAGCAAACAAGCGAATGATTGGATCCAAATGGATTTCCCACAACGCCCGGCCAGTCCTGTCGCAGCACCAGCGGCACTGCTTGCAGGATTATCCATAGCGCCAACTTTGGTACTTAGAAGCGCTCAGGCTTATTTTGCGGTTTACGATCATGAACAACAGGTAAAACAGTTAACTACAGAGAGCGAGCAGCTAAAAAAGCTGGCGCCTTATGATGTAGTGGCAACAGCACCAGGCACAAGCTATGACTTTGTTTCCCGTTATTTCTGGCCGGCGAATGGTGGAGATGAAGACCCGGTGACAGGTTCAATTCACGCAGGTTTAGTACCGTATTGGGCAGAGCAATTGGGGAAAAACCAGTTGATGGCCTATCAGGCGTCCAGCAGAGGCGGCGTATTACGTTGTGAATTAACCCAAGACAGAGTACTGGTGTCGGGTCAGGCAAAGTTGTACCTGCAGGGTGAAATTTATCTGCCGTAACAGCTCTGACAGTGCTCAGAAACAGCAGGACAGATGATCTGTCCTGCTGATTTACACTTTAAATGGCAGTCAGAATACTGCTTGCTAAGCCTATCAAAGCACCAAAGACACCACCCCACACCACCAGCCAGCCTAAATGCTGGCGGATCATCTGTTGCACTATGTCTTTCACCATCTCTGGGGTCAGCTCGGCTAAACGACCTTCGACTACTGCAGCAATTTTAGGTTGCAGCAAATCAATGGTATCGCCCTGATGCAGCTGGTTTTTAATTTGCTGTTGCACTTCAGGACTATCGGCCAGCTCTATTAAAGAACGACTCAGGTTTTCAATAAAAGGCTCTTTTAGCGGCACTAACATCTGCGCGCCACCAAACATCGCCAGCATGCCACCCAAAGACGATTTTTGTACTGTCTCAAGCAAGGCATCAAAGGCAGGTGATAAGTCGATAGCCTGAATCACCGGAGCCAGTTTTAAACTGACCGCATCTTGTTCATGTTGCTCCGCAAGCAAACGTTGCAGGTTTTCTTTACTGAAAAACTGGCCCATGATCAGATCATAAATACCTTGTTTAAATTCGCTAAAACGCGCTGGTATCACGCCTGAGCCATAAAGCAAAGGCACCTTTTCAAACAGCATATGAATCGCCAGCCAGTTAGTGACAGCACCGGAAAAAGCAAACAATCCCATAGCCCACAACCAGGGTAGTGCGAAAAACCAGCCACAGGCCATCACAATCAAAGACAACAGATTGGTCAAAAGACTTTTATTCATCAGAACTCCAAACAAACAGCGCAAATGGCGGCGATTGTAATCAGTGTACAGGAGAACAACAAGAGAGCAGATAACAAAGCGTTTTACCCTCTGCAACTTTAGCTACAGAGGGCATAACAGCCTTTTCTATATAAATTGGCTTACACCTGAAAAGCCGCGGCCATTTGCTGCAACGAACTGGCCAGTTTAGCCTGCTCAGACACAGTTGCGGACAATTGTCTGCCGCCTTCAGCCGCATGCTCTGTCTGGTCGCTGATCTGCTGCACGCTTAATGCGATTTGTGCTGCGACTGTGGCTTGTTCCTCGACAGAAGCGCTGATCTGAATTGCCATGGCACGGATTTGTTCAATAGACTGGAAAATACCGGATACGGCCTGACTGACCAGTTCACTTTGTTCTAAACTGGAACTGGCAAGTTGCTCACTTTGCTGCATAGAACCTGTGACCGCTGACATATCCAATTGAAACTGACTGACCATGCCCTGAATTTCAGCGGTAGATTGCTGAGTGCGCTGCGCTAAAGAACGCACTTCATCAGCGACTACAGCAAAACCACGACCTTGATCGCCAGCTCGTGCTGCTTCAATGGCTGCGTTTAATGCCAATAAGTTGGTTTGTTCGGCAATAGCCCGGATCACAGACACCACTTCATTAATTTTCTGGCTACTTTGATTAAGTTGGCTCACCTGGGTAGCTATATGATTGAGCGTACTAACCACCTGAACCACAGCCTGATGACTTTGACCTACCCGTTCATTCACATTGGCTGTCAGTTGATGAGTGTCTTCTGCCGCAGCTGAGCTCTGATGAACATGAGAGGCCACATCTTTCACCGATACACTCAGTTCTTCAACAGCAGAAGCCACTGTCAGTGTTTCTTCATTTTGTTTGTGTAAAGCATCCGAATTGTGATCCACTGTGGCCGCGGTTTGCTCAGCCACAGCAGAGAGCTGTACACTGGCGTGCAGTAGTTGGTCCACAGTACTACGAAATTGTTGCAGCATTTGATTTAACGCCAACGCAATCTGACTGAATTCATCACTGCCCCATTGTGGCGCTGTCACCCTTAAATCTTTTTGCTGCGCTGATTGTTGCATCACCTGCACTAGCGTATTCACTTGCATCACTAAACCGCGGATCACTTGCCAGGCTAAAAAGATCACTGAAATCAGCACCAATAGATTCAACACAATCAACCATAAAAAGCTCTGATAACTGTGCTGATAACTCTGATCAGCTAACAGTAAAATTTGTTCTGTCAGTTGTTGTTCCATCAGTTTTAACTGATTAATGCGGGTAGTGGACAATTCAAACCATTGCTTAGGCGTGGCAATAAGCTCTTGCTGCATGGCTTGTTGACGAATACTGAGCATCTCACTGAATTTAGGTTGTTGCTCTTCAAGCCACTGCACTTGTTCGGCTGTAGCAAACTGCTGAAATTGTGAAAAAAACAACTGCTGCTCTGCAATATTGCTCAGATACGAAATATAAGTTTCCGCAGTAAAACTGCCTTTGGTCAAAGCAGCATTGAGTTGCGCCCGTTCCAGCCCTGCCCTCTCCTTCGCTTCGCTCCAACTGTAAAGTGAGTTCAGTGGACCATTTAGTTGCATATCCGTATTAAACTTCAATACAGACTGTGCTATGGATAACAGCTGCTGATTTAAATCAGTGTAATAACGGATCATTGCCGCTGCAGTCAGACTTTTATTGCTTACTTCTGCACGGCTCTGTGATAACCCCTTAAGCTTGGTTTCAATTTGCCGTAGCAGAATCAATTGCTCAGCGCTTTGGAAACTTTGCTGGCCTTGTTTTAACTGCTGTAAAAACAACTGAAGTTGCTGGTCCACCAAACTACGCTGCTGACTGAGTTCCGCCGGTAAATTTGCCACCTGACTATTCAGGAAACCAGCGCTTAACCCCCGCTCTTTTTGCAGTTCATGCACCAAATCGACAGCTTTTACCAGCACCGTCATTTGTTCTGTGACTGCACTACTTTGACGGGTTTGCTGGTAACGATCGATAGCCTGCTGGCTGACAAACCAGAGTAGCAATATAAATAGCGGCAACACTAACACCAACAACCTGAATTGGATTTTTAGACTCAGCAACATCATGTATCTCCCTTTTGCTCATTATTCCTTTGCTTTCCACTGCACTATTCCGCCAAAACAAGGATTTATTGTTCTTAATCAATTACCTGGACGAAAGCTAAGTATAGTCAGCTGTTTTCCACTCTGTGTTTCATCTTTAAGGTTTTTATTTCATCTGCAGCAGTTGCAGCCAGAAATCAGGTTTTCCCTGTTGATGTAAAGCGGGCAAAACCGGGTTATGAAGTTTAAGTACGACAGACTTACTATAACGATAGGGTTCAAAGACGTGGCGGGTCACCGGATGCTGCTGCATAAATTTGAGTAACTCTCCTGAGTCATGCATAGTTTTTAGCCCTTGCTCCAGGCGCTTGGCCAAAGTTTTATCGTCCGGATTAACATAAAAATGTACAGGCAAAGAGTAGTGCAGCAACACTGAGGTAAAAAAACTTAATCCTTGATAATTCAGTGATTGATTAGCGAGTTCAGCATCACCTTCTATTACGCTGCGAGGGAAATAATCACAACGGCCTTTGTGCAGCATATCCAGTATCGAATCAAACTTTTGCACTGTATGAACTTTAAGACCTGCATATTGCAACACCTGAACATCAGGCCATTTCTCTCCCTGACAAGCGGTAAATTGGCGTAAGTCCTCTACAGTTTTTATCTGCTGAAACTGTTGCAACTGACTGTTTTTGATGATCAAACCTCTTAAACCTAAACCACCATATAAAATGCTGGCAGGAACAAGCCGCAGATGCTGCTCTATTTCTGTGGTAGGGGTTAACCAGTGCACATCGATGCGATTTTTCTTCAGCATCAATTTCCACAAAGACCCTGAAGCCGGCACAGGCTCAAAAACAAGATGTGCAGGGCCATAGTCAGCGGCAGTCTTT
This sequence comes from Gammaproteobacteria bacterium, assembly GCA_018815765.1. Lineage (GTDB taxonomy): Bacteria > Pseudomonadota > Gammaproteobacteria > Enterobacterales > Alteromonadaceae > Pararheinheimera. The sequence goes on from JAHIWM010000216.1 coordinate 28,627, forward strand.
TGCAGCACCAGATCAAGTAAATCAAAGTAATAGGACGTACTGGCTTCTAGCCTGGATTGTGGTGTGGCTACATGAATAGCGGTGCTGGCGCTTACACTGAATAAGCAGGCAAGACTAAATACACTAAAGCAAAGCGGTAATAAACGCATCGGATAATCCCCGGAGAACCATCCTTGAGATCATCAGTCCATCAGTAATTAACTACAATCAAATTTATCATTTTTATCAATTAATCGCAAGCCAACATTTAATGTACCACTTTTATCATATTCAACTCAGTTGGGGATCACTGTAATGCTCTCCAGTAACAATACAAGGGCTCCTATCACAACAACGAAAAGTCCAAGCCATTGCCGGACTGTTTTGATGGGTCTGTGTGGTGTTTTTTGCGATTTAGGTTCTATCATCAGGTTTGAACAGAGGTCAGTGAAAACAACTCAGATGATAATAATTCCTATTTGCAAGATTGGCAATATTTTATGCTTCATTGCCCTTTTTAAATAACTGCAATAGCCGCGCAATTAACTGTACACCCCTAAGCAGTTGCTGCTCTGTGGTATTGGCTAAACCTATCACCAAACCAGTACGCTTTTCGCCTGAAAACACATAACGACTTAACGGCTGCACTCTGTAGCCTTGACTTAACAACTCGGCTGTCAGTTGCTGATCTGCCACTGCATAAGGAAACTCAATGCTAATATGCAGGCCAGCATAACGGGCATGTAGCTTCGCTTCTGGTAAACACTCTGCAATAAGCTGCAGGCAATAGTGCTGCTTTTGTTGATACAGTTGCCGCATTTTACGTAAATGCCGGCCAAAATGGCCCTCCAACATAAAATCTGCAGTGACTGCCTGAGGCAACAAAGCTACATCACCATAAACGGCCTGCAGTAAAGCGGCAGCTTTAGGCATCCATTGTTTCGGCAGCACCAGATAGCCTAAACGTAAAGCAGGGAACAAGGTTTTGCTAAAGGAGCCAACGTAAATCACGCCCTGCCCTTGTGCTAACCCCTGCAAACTAGCGATCGGCCTGTGTTTAAACTGAAACTCACTGTCGTAATCATCTTCCACCAGAACACAGTGTTGCTGCCGCGCCCATTCTAATAAATGCAGCCGCTCTGTCAGCGGCATAATGCCACCCATGGGATATTGATGGGCTGGGGTTACAAACAGCGCTTTACAGCCGTTCAGTTGATTGAGCTCTGAAGTCGCAAGGCCATGATCTGAACTGGCATCAATATAATGGATTTCTGCTTCAGACAGTTGCAAGGCCTGACGCAAACGTGGATAACCCGGAGATTCCATCCCGACCTTGTCTCCGGCTTTACTGGCAAGCTTTGCCGCGATAAACAAAGCAGCCTGAGCACCGGGAGTGATCAGAATACAGTCCTCATCACAGACCACCTGACGGGACTGACGCAAATAGTCTTTCAACGCTAAACGCAGTGGCAAGTACCCCACAGCATCAGCCATACCAGCCAAAGCCGCCCTGCCACTATGACGTTGAGTCAATTTTTGCCATAAAGCGAATGGAAAAGCGGATAAATCTGACACTCCTGGCTGCATCAAGCCCGAGGCAGGCCCGGTTTTGGCGCTTACGCCATAATCAAAAAGTGTCATATCTGTTTGTGCAGCGGCGAGCGGAGCTTGAGCGCTGGCCTGAAAAAACTGATCAGGTGCGGTGGATATAACCTGATAACCCCGCCCCTGTTGCCCCAGCAGATACCCTTCAGCCACCAACTGTTGCAATACCTGATTAATGGTATTGCGGCTCATCTTTAAATCAGCGGCTAACTGCCTGCTAGAGGGTAATAACGCATCAGTTGACCACTGCGCTGTGAGCAGCTTTTCACGCAGAGCCTGATACAACTGCTGTTGCAAAGTCCCCTGACCGGACAGAAAAAAACTTCCAAGTTCAATACGCAAACTGGATCTCTCACTTTAACAAAACTGGCACTTTTAACAGAACCAGTTTAACGATAAAACAGCAGCGGAAACAAGCACTGAGGAGTGTATATGCTGAGTTATCAAGTGGAATCTGGATTTGATTTAGAAGAAATGCTGGCTTTGTATAAAGCCTCAGGCATAAACAGACCCATAGAAGACAAAAGCCGGATGGCGACGATACTCGCCAGCGCCAATTTGCTGGTCACAGCACGGCAAAATGGCAAGCTGGTGGGCCTGGCCCGTTGCATGACAGACAAAGCCTGGGTGGTGTATATTTGCGATTTGCTGGTGAACAAAAATCTGCAACAACAAGGCATTGGCAAAGAGCTACTGCATCAGGTCCAGCGAATTACAGGTCCTGAAGTGCAGCAGTTGTTACACAGTGCTGAAAGTGCACTGGGTTACTACCCTAAAGTAGGGTATCAGTTATGCCACAATGCTTTTGTGGTCAAAAGAGAACGCTAAACAACTATGTATTTACCTAAACACTTTCAAAGCGAAGATCAGGAGCAGATCCGTGCTTTTTTACAGCAGAATTATTTTGGTTTACTGCTAAGCAACAGCCCGGATTTGTTTTACAGCCCTTTGCCGTTTTTGTTTGACTGGCAAGAAGGCCAATTAAACGCACACTGCCATATGGCCCGTAACAATCCGCAGTTAAAACAACTTAATGAACAGCAGGTGCAAATTGTCATTATGGGTCCTCATGCTTTTGTCGCAGGCGACTGTTATGGTGACGAACACGCCGTTTCAACCTGGAACTACAGTCTGGTTGAGCTCAAAGGCACAGCTTTTACGCTAAACAACGAGCAAACTCTGGCCTTAGCACGCCGGCAAGAAAGCTTTTCCGCGCCTGATATGCAGCAATCTGCTGACTATCAGCAAAAACTGGTGAATGGGATCTGTGGGGTACGGATAGAAATCAGTAGTTGGCTTGGTAAAATGAAGCTGTCACAGAATAAATCAGCAGCACAACGCCAGAAAGTAGGTGACTATTTGCAGTCGACAGAGCAACCAAAAAGTGTCTGGCAGTTGATGCAACAACTGGGGTTGTATCAAAGCAATTAAAGCAGCTTTTTAAGCAACCATCAGTTTCCGAAAACGCACTAATTTTTTATAAAACTCAGACGCTTAGTCTGAGTTTTTCCGTTAATATGGGGCTTAGTTCTGTGGAGTAGCAGTGATGTCCGATCTGGTCAGTTGGTCCCGTATAAAAAATTTGCCTGGCCCCGCCTGGGTGCTGTTGCTCGGCAATTTTTTTGTCCGTGGCAGCTATTTTATGGTCTGGCCTTTTATCTCTGTTTTGCTGTACCAAAAGTTTCAACTCAGTGCGACTGAAATAGGCCTCTGGTTAACCAGTGCAGCTTTGCTTGCCGTGGTTTTTGGGTTTTATGCTGGCTACTTGTCTGACCGCTTTGGCCGTTATCCTTTACTGCTGGCTGCTGCCGTGCTCGGTACCTTTGCGTTTAGCTGTTTTGCTTTAACAGAAAGCAAAGAAGGTTTTATTTGCTGTATTTTCTTATCCACTTTGCCGCGGGCTTTATGGGATGCGCCCAGTAAAGCCTGGCTGGGTGATTCATTACCAGACCCTAAAGATCGTGAACTAGCCCTGCAAGGCCTGTATTTTATGGTCAATGCCGGAGCAGCTATCGGGCCTTTGTTAGGTCTTTCCGCAGGAATGACTGGCAATCCACTGGCTTTTTTTATTACCGCTCTGTCTTATTTTGCATTAGGTGTGGCAGTGTTATTTTTCCGCAGTAATCCCAGACAAAATGCGCAAAGGTACAATCCGATGCGGTTTGGCCAAACGCTGTTTTTATTGAAAAAAGATCAGCTGTTTTTACTGGTCATTGTCGCCAATATTTTAGTGACCTTTATTTACGCACACTGTGATTCCAGCCTGATCCAATACCTGACCCGCGCTGAAGTACCAGAATTGGTTGCGCTGATCTCAGCCATGATTATTCTGAACTCCACAGTCATAGTACTGTTCCAGTTTCCGCTGCTGCGTCTGATGGCAAGCTGGCCTGTGGTGTCACGTATTTATGTGGGTTTGTTATTACTGGCGGTATCACAACTTGGCTTTGCGCTGAACCCGCCAGAATGGTTTTGGGGCTGGATAGCAGCAGTTTTTATTTTAAGTCTTGGCGAAGCTATTTTATTTGCCAATATGAATGTGCATTTGGATCAGTTGGCCCCAGCCTCGCTACGTGGCAGCTACTTTGGTGCCGCCAGCTTGTACGCCATAGGCTACTCGTTATCCCCTGTCTTAGGAGGCGTGATATTGGACTTGTGGGGCGGCCCTGCACTTTTTGCCATTAGTTTTAGCTTATGCCTGGCTGTGTTTATCAGCTATCAGCATAGCCATAAACTACAAAGACCAGACTTCATCCAGCTTGAACAAGAGTGGAAAGAACAAGCAAAACAAGGGACAGCTGCGGGTTCATAGTTAAAGTGTCCCTTGCTCTGCTTGAGCACTAACCTGGTGAGGTCAGCGCTTTTGAACATCTTAGTTATAACCGAGCTCTGCACAGTGATCGACCGCAGAGTCATAGCGTTTCGCTTTCACAGGTTCACAGTCGTCATCACGCCAGATTAAGCTTAAAGCTCTGCGCTCTTGCTGGGTTAAATCTTCGTTTATGCTACGGGCGCTGTATCCAAAGGTTTGCGCACTTTGCTGCTGTTTGATTGCACTCATCAGATGCTCTCCTGTCTTTTATTTATAAGCACTGCCGGGTAAGATTCGGACTTCCCAACAGCAGGCGAATTTGAAGCTTAACCCTGTCAAGATGAGCGCTAGCTGAACTGATTGCCTATTTTTTAATCAGCCAGTACTGCATCTTCTATTGCCCGATGGTCCCTGAATCCCCCTTAAAATCCCTTTGAATAGCAGTAAGCAGCGGTTTAGTTAACAATGCCCCGCCTTATCGTCAATTGAAGATGGCACCGGAGCAGGATGCATCGAAATGCAGTGAAGAAGCGCTGTCAGCCAAATCATGGAAACTGTTATGGTTTAATCAAGAGAAAAGCCACTACCAGAAACGCCAGGAGCCCTGTTATGGCCGTATCGAACACTGGGGAGGGTGGAAAGATTGCAAACGAGCAGGAAAAGTATCGGTGAAAACCTTATAGCAAGGATGGTTCAAACTATAAACCGTCCTTGAAGGCTATGAGCTGGCACAGTCTCTTGATCAGAAAAACTTGTGATCAAGAGACAGGCCAATGACTGCCTTTCTTTATACTTCTATAAAAATAACTTAGTGTATTGTGCAGGCATTTGCTGCAAAGCTTTGATCTGCACATCTTTGTAAAACACTTCAGCAGCTTCACTTTGCAACTGAATTTTGCCTTCGGTCAAAGGCTTGGTTTTGCCTTCTGGCGTGACATATCGGGAGTTTCTCAGCACCATCACCACATGACCGTTGACTATATGCAGGCTCTGGCCTTCAAAACTAATCAGCTCCACTGTATTCCACTGCCCTGCTGGTTTTTCATGATTGTCTTTACGCAGCACAAAACCCTGCAGCTCTTCGCCTTTGCCAACCTTGAGGAAAGGCTGACTCTCATCCGCCACAGCATTCATAATAGACTCAGGCATAAAAGCGCGGATATCAATAGCCGAACCCGCTTGTTGCCAGTAATCACCGTTGTGGCCTTCCATGATCTGAAATTCCTGCGACATCATCCAGGAGCGGAAATACTCCTGCCCATGATCACCAATGGCGTGATACAAAATGCCGCTGTCTTTGAGTTTATTCAGGCGAGGTGGCCACTTTTTGTCGCCCCAGCGAAATTGCAATTTTAAGTGGTAGTTTTTGTAGGAATTTTTACTGGTGACAGCACCATAGATTTCACCGCTGACCCGAAGCACAGGCTCACCGTTTTCCTGCTGCATGGTAAAAACTTTATAGGTGTCGTTGCCGGTATTTAAACCAATTGGCGCTATCGGCTTACCATGCTCGTCTTTTGGTACTGAACCATCGTAAGACTCTTTATGCTTATAACTTAAATAGGTATCCCACTGACTCAGATTTTTATCCAGCAAAGGTTGCCAGTCAGCAGCCAGCGTGGAATAACTACAAAAGGCGATAGAAAAACACAGCAGTTTAAGTTTCATTGTTTTATCCAATAATGAATGATTTCAATTGGATAGCAGTTTAATTCTTCACTGTAAAGCCTTTACCTTTAAATCAGGAGGTTAAGCATATTACGTTTTTTATTAAAATGGGGTCAGATCACATTGTTAACAGTTAACAATGTGATCTGACCCCAAATTGAGTTACCACTTCAGCTTTTGTGCATCCTTGGCCATACCAGGTTTTAGAGGTTCAGCTTTCAGTTCAGGCACTGCTTTTTCCTGCAGCTGCTTTTGCAGCAGGCTGATGGCATAAGACAACTGTGCGTCCTGACCGCTAAAACTGGCGTACGGCAAATTATCGACCTGCACGTCCGGACTTACTCCACGGCCTTCGATGATCCAGCGTCCATCTTTATCAAATTGCGCTGTTTCAGCCACGCGAGCCACGCCCATATCAGCTAACAAATTACGGCCAGATAACCAGACACCTGCACCAGCGGTTTGCTGTCCAATCACAGGGCCTAAACCTAAGCTTTTCACACCAGCGGCAAAAGTTTCGCCATCTGAATAGGTCAGTGGATCGGTCAATACCACCAACTGGCCACGGAAGCTTTGCTGCATATTGCCATAAGCTTTGCCTTGGGTTGGTTGCCAGAATGCCCAGACCCGGCGTAACAGCTTTTCAATCACCCAGCTATCGATATTACCGCCTCTGTTACGGCGAACATCAATAATCAAACCGGGTTTATCCACGTTGGCATAAAACTCACGGGCAAAGTTACTGATGTCATTTGGCGTCATCGCATACAAATGCAAGTAGCCCAGTTGCTGCTTGCCTTGCTGTTCTACCTGATGCTTTTTCTGCTGCACCCAATGCTGATACCTTAAAGTTTGTTCTTGTTGCGGGCTAACAGGCACCACTACTTTTTTAAAGGCTTTGCCGTCGCGCTCTAACTGCAACAGCACTTGCTGGCCTTGTTGTTGCTGTAATACCTGATGTAAATCCAGTACTGAAGCCACAGCCTTGCCATTGACCGCCAACAAGGTATCACCGGCTTTAAGCTCTACTCCGGCGCTATTCAGTGGACTGGCAATAGAAGGTAGATCCGGGTCGGTCTGATAAATAGTCTGCACTATCAGTTTGCCATCGCGGCTGACAAATTCGCCGCCGAGGCTGGCTGCTTTACTGCTTTCACTGGCTTTGGCATAGTCGCCACCCCGCACTTGTGAGTGCAACACAGACAACTCGCCAATCAACTGCGCCAGCAAATCATCCAGTTCAAATCTGTCTGTGACTCTGTCGAGCAAAGGCTGATAGCGTCTTTTGGTGCTGCCCCAGTCCACACCACGCATTGCAGGGTCAAATAAAAACTCCCGGTGCATCAGCCAGGCATCATGAAACATTTGTTGCCACTCAGCTTTGGGTGTCAGCTGAAGGCTGATCTTATCGATAGCCCAGGGTTCAGCCTCTTCCCCTTCCGGTGCTTTGGCTGTGGCAGAACCTAAGAAAAATCTATACTGGCCAGGCTCAGTTTCATACTGCAAATACAATGACTTACCATCAGCGCTGCTTTGCAAGTTACGAACCTTGCCGGCAAAACTAAGTAACTTTTTATTTTCAGGCTCAATTTTTAGTGCACGCACAGCTCCTGCGTCGCCACTGTATTCAAACTCCTGTAAATACAAGTAATCGGCTCCTGCCTGCAGCTTTTGATAGTTTCCGGCCGCAACAGGTACTTGCCATAACTGACCAGGTAAATCCTGCAGCGCAACAGCCTTGTTTTGCCCTTCTAAGCCCGCTGTCAGCTCAGTTTCAGCAGCAAAAGGAAATTGAGCTGAGCTATCCAGCGCATAAGCAAAGACCTGCGCTCTTTTATCAAAAGCCGGTCCCATATTACGATCGCCCCATGGGCCACCCGGGGTTGGTTTTAATTCGCGCTCAGACAAAAAATACAACCAGTCACCATCAGGGTGAAATGCAGGGCTAAAGGAGTTGTATTTATCCGTAGTGAGCAATTTGGCTTGTTGCTCTTTAACTGAATACAGGCCAATTTGCTGACGGCCTACGCCATCTTTCTCCGTGGTAAAAGCCAGTAAATTGCTGTTTTTATTCCAGCTCAGGTCACTGTATGGGCTTAAACCTGAACCACTTTTATACACCAGCTGATTGCTGCCGGTTTTTACATCCAATAGCCACAACTGGCCTTGTTTATCATCATGCGCCAGATAACGGCCATCGGGTGACAAGGTTAAATTCCAGCGAAAACCGCGGCCATCTTTAGTCAGCTGTTTGCCTTGATCTGAGCCATCAGCAGCATATTGCCAAATTTCAGGTTCACCCGACTGGTCAGAAATTAAATACACCCATTTACCATCCTGACTGACCACTGCACTGCGGGCACGAGCCGTTTCAGGCACAGCCAGTTCGACAATACGTTGAGGCGCACGGGACAACACCTGCACTTTGCTGCGAAGCGTCAAAGCCAACTTTTCTTTAGCGAATCCAACTGAGCTGGAGGTCAAATACTTCAAAGGTTCAGTTAATAAACGCTGACGCTGTTGGGGTGAGTCTGTGACTAAAACAGGCGCCTGGACGCTACTTTGGCCTGAGGCTAAATCCAGCAGTTTGATATCAGCGCCTGACTGGTAAATGACTTTGCCCTGATCGATTCGGGCAGAGCGCACAGCAAAATCCTGTGCAGTGGTCAGCTCGTTCAGTTGAGCCGATACAGGATCGTAGGACCATAAATTCGGGTTGCCACCTGCATCGCTTACTAATACCAGTTGGCCTTGCCAGATCATAGGGTTACGTAACGATCCCTGATGGTCTGCCAATAAACGTTCAGCTTCAAGTTGTGAACCCAGTTTCCAGCGCCATAACTG
>JAHIWM010000217.1 GCA_018815765.1 Gammaproteobacteria bacterium
ATTTCGCCCGCATTTGCGCCAACAGCTCTGTTTTACCTTGCTCGACAACAACGGCCAATGCACTGCCTGCACCTAACCAGGCCGGTAACATCAGGCGGTTTTGCGACCAGGCAAAAATCCATGGAATAGCACGTAAACTTTCAACACCACCATTTGGATTACGTTTTGGCGGACGACTGCCAAGCGGTAACTGCCCTAGCTCCAGCTCTGGCGTCGCAGCGCGAAAATAAGGCACAAAATCCGGGTGATGCCGCACCACTGCACGGTAAGCTTCGCAAGAGACTGTTGCCAGCTGCTGCATCAGCTCACGCCAGCTTTGCTCCGGCACTGGCGGCGGTAACAATACCCCTTCCAGTACAGCACTGGCATACAAGGCCAAACTACGCTGCGCTAAGCCATTTAAACCAAACTTAAAGCGGATCATCTCGCCTTGTTCAGTCACCCGTAAACCACCTGCCAGCGATCCAGGCGGCTGGGATAAAATAGCAGCGTGAGCCGGACCACCGCCACGACCTATAGTACCGCCACGGCCGTGGAATAAGGTCAGTTGCACTTTAGCCTGCTGACAAATAGCGACCAAAGCTTCCTGCGCACTGTACTGGGCCCAGGCCGCAGCAAAAGCACCGGCATCTTTGGCTGAGTCTGAGTAACCAATCATCACTTCCTGACGACCGTTGATATAACCTCTGTACCAGTCGATGGCCAGCAACTTGCTGATACATTCCGGTGCATTGGTTAAATCCGCTAGCGTTTCAAATAAAGGCGCCACCCGCATTGGGAAAGTAATACCAGCATCTTTCAGCAATAATTGCACAGCCAGCACGTCTGAGGGTTTACCGGCCATAGAAATGACATAGGTCGATAAAGCTTCAGGTCCATGACGAGCCACAATGTCGCAGGTATCCAGCACTTCTTTTACTTCAGGGCTGGGTGACCAAGTGCGCGGGAATAAAGGTCTTTTGCTGCTCAGCTCGTTCAGTAAGAAGGCCTGACGAGCAGGTTCATCCCAATCCGCATAATCACCGATGCCCAGATAACGGGTAAATTCGCTGAATACGGCAGTATGACGACCGGACTCCTGCCGCACATCCAGTTTCAGCAAAGTTAAACCAAAGGCATAAGCGCGACGAATGGTGTCTTTTAATAAGCCTTCAGCCACCACCTGCATTTTGCAGTCGAGTAAAGACTGATAACACAGTAGCAAAGGCTCCAGCAGTTGCTGGTTATGCCAAATCAAATCGTCAGGTCGTTGTAATCTGTCATGTTTTAATGCTTCGGTCAGCCAATCTCTGGTGTGCAGTAATTTATGGCGGAAATCATTCAGCAGCTTACGGTAAGGTTCTGATACATCCCCAACTACAGCACGTACCGCATCATTGACTTGATTCATCGACAGTTCGTTGGCCAGCACATCCAGGTCACGGCTGAATAAATCAGCGGCTTTCCAGCGACTTAACAGCAACACCTGACGGGTGACTTTGGCAGTAACAAAAGGGTTACCGTCCCTGTCACCACCCATCCAGGACGAAAAACGGATAGGAGCCGCTTCTAACGGCAGACCATGGCCAAGTACAGGCAACAAGGCAGTATCTAATTCGCGGATAAACTCAGGGATAGCATCCCACAACGAGGTTTCAATCACAGCAAAACCAGATTTGGCCTCATCCACTGGTGTCGGTCTTTGTTCACGGATTTCGTTGGTATGCCAGGCCTGAGTGATCAGCTGATACAAACGGTTTTCTACTCTTTTCTGCTGTACAGGCGCTAAATCCTGCTCCAGTTCTGCTAAACAAGCCGCTATTTCGGTCAGCTTATGAATAAGAGTACGACGGGTCACTTCAGTCGGGTGTGCAGTCAGCACCAGCTCTATAGATAAGTCAGCAACAGCCTGTTCAATCCGGCTTTTGCTGATGCTTTTATCCTGCAGAAGTTGCAGCAGTTCAGCCACAGGTTCTGGTTTTTCAATAGAAGCGTGACCTGCTTTGCTGATGGTATGGTGCTGTTCAGCTAAGTTCGCCAAATTTAAAAACTGCGCAAAAGCGCGGGCGACCGGCAGAATTTCCTGATCAGTTAAACTGGCCAGCACTTGCTTCAGTTGTTGATCCTGCAGCTCCGTACCCTGCCTGGCTTCTTTGGCTAAAGCACGAATTTGCTCAATACGTTCTAAAACCGCATCACCTAATTGATTACGGATGGTGTCACCTAACTGGGTACCCAACAATCCGACATTTGCCCTCAAGGCAGCATATTGCGACATGACCCACTCTCCTCGTTGCACTGCCTGCAGTTTAATTCTGCGGTTTCTATCCCCTTCGTACTTGAAGCCGCAGCTTTGTTGGCTGCGTGCTCTCGCCCCAGTCACATAGGACTACTATGCTCCTGGGGTCTCGCGCGCTTGTCGCCGCCCTGCAACTCCAATTACTTTGGGTGCTTATAGTTTTCTTACCCACCCTAACGGGTATTTGTTTAGTGCTCAAGCCTGATAGATTACAAAACGACCAACAAAATAGAAAGCCAGAAGTTTAGAAGTCTGAAACATTCGGTCAAATATCTGTCACATCTCTCACAGCTGAAGGCGTTTCATCATAGCGTCGTATGAATTGGCAGCGTCATTACACTTAAGGAGGGGTTGCTGTATGAAAAAAACACATGTTCTCTTGCTAGAACACACGTAATTTATATTTAAAAATCAATTAATTGAGGGTAATTGCTCAGCACCTGATTTTCAGGTGCTGATAAAAGGCAAGAGGAAAGCCATCATTCTGATCCCTAACCTGATATCTGATCAGCAGGTCACAGTCAGAAGCATGCGACACTGCTGATCACCAGCGCCAGAATTTAAATCTTTTGGGTTCAGACTGTTCCAGCTGCACCGCATCTGCAGGTTCAGGCGCATGCAGAGCTGACAGGTCCACAGCCACAGTGCCTTCGGCTTGCCATGGATGCTGTGGCTGATGATCTGCCACAGCAGCTGATGCCTGAGCTTGTGTTTCTCCGGCAAGGCGGAAGGCATAAGAGGCTATAGGAGGTCCTATGGTTTCAAACACTGTGACAGCGCCAAGCACTATGGCACTGATCACTGCAGCATGTTCTGGCACCAACTGGCTGGAACTTTGCACCAGCCCTATAGCAAGACCCGCCATCGGGATCAGTAACAAGCCGGAAGAGGCACCGGTTCGAACTGTTTGTCCCAACAACACTGAGCTGACACTAACGCCAAACCATTTGGCCGCACAGCGCACTGCAACCAGCACCATAATGACAGGGGCAAAAGCAACCAGTTCTGCAAAATGTAAGTTAGCACCGGCAAAGACAAACAAGACGATAAAAAACAGCTCAAAAGCGCTGCCAAATTCCAACGCAGACACCACTTCTTCACGTTCCATACTGCGTACTACTATACCGACCACCAGCGGCGCAAAAAGCGCAGATAGTTTTAATTGCTGCGCCAACCCCAAACACAACATCAAAGCACCGACCACTAACGCCAGTTTATACTGGGTAGCTGTTTGAGTTCTGCTGGTTAAGAAATGCAAACCATAGGCAATAGCACCACCTAACAAGGCCGATCCCAATAATAAATACATAGGCTGCAACACGATTTGCTGCCAACCAGCATCCTGTTCGGCCAGCAACACAGGCACCACAAAAGCAAAGGCAAGGAAAGACAGCAGGTTATTCAAAGCGACTAAGGACTTGGCCGTTTCGGTGACCGGACCTTTGGCCCCGACTTCATGTGCAACGTGCAATAACACAGCTGGGGAAGAAGACACCAAAATAGCGGCAATTAACGCAGCTAACGCCAATGGAATTTGAAACAACCACAACACAGTAAAAACCGCGCTGAAGGTTAAGGTACTTTCCACCAGAGCAATCACCAATAAACGTGGTGACTGGCGCAAAAAGCGTAAATCCAGCGAAGAACCAAGACGGTATAAAATCAACGCCAGCGTAATATCAATCAGTATGCGGGAGTCTTTCAGCACGGACTCAGTCAGTAATCCCAAACCGCTGGGCCCTACTAAAAAGCCCACCAACATAAAACCTGTGATACTGGGTAACCAGGAAATACGATGCGCCAGATACCCACCTAAACTGCCAATCAGCAGCAACAAGCCGAAGGATGACAGCGGCGTAATAGTCAGTGGCCAGGCCGGTAAAAACTCCATCCAAAACTCTCCATGGCAAAATAAAAAACCAAATCAGCCGATTAGCTTATCACAGCCTTATGACTACAGAAGGTGTTGATTTGGCCAAAAGGCCCAAACTGTAATTTTAACTCTGTATTAGCCGGTACCTGCAATACGCCTGCGTAAGAGCCAGTGATCACCCATTGGCCTTGTTTTAAACCAATACCTTGAGCGCTTAAATGATTGACCAGCCAATACAAAGGCAATAGTGGGTCCTGATTAGGATGCTTGGCTTCAAAGCTTTGTTGCGCATTAGAATGCTGTAATACCAGTTCAAACTCTTCCGGAAAACACTGCACTGGTAAAGCAGGACCAATATATAAACCCTGATTAAATAAGCCTGCCGCCAGTTGATCCAAAAACTCTGCTCCAGCATCAGCCCTATAAGGCCTGATAATCATCTCCAATGCCAGATGAGTGGCACCAATCGCCGCCTTTACCTCAGATTCGCTGTAAGCTTCTGTGCGGGCAGGTAAATCCGTCGCCAGCAAAAACGCCAACTCAGGTTCAATACTGTACTGCTCTGATTGTTGTTCAAACAGGCAAAGCTCGCCTTGTTGCAGATGAGCAATAGGTGCCAGTACCCACTTATCCGGCCCGGGCAAACCGGCTTTCCAGCCAACCACAGGCAGGTCCAATTCAATAAACAGCCATTGCTGGATAGCAAAAGCTTCAGCCAGAGAAGTTGGACACAATTCGGCCGGCAATAAAGGCGCTGCTTCACCACGTTGACGATAATCCGCCAGCCAGGCCGCAGAAAGTTGAATTTGTTCTGGAGTCACGCGATATATCCTTCAAGCTTCAATTGACAGCATCCATAGGGCTTTGTACTTTAAGCCGCATGCGGGTGTAGTTCAATGGCAGAATGAAAGCTTCCCAAGCTTTAGACACGGGTTCGATTCCCGCCACCCGCTCCAGCATTGAGCCATTTGAAACAGAAAAAGCACCCGAAGGTGCTTTTTTGCTGACAGACAACAGTTTTAGATTTGCGACTGAATATAGTTTGGCAAACCAATCAG
>JAHIWM010000218.1 GCA_018815765.1 Gammaproteobacteria bacterium
CCCGAGACGTAAACTGTTGTTAGTTGGCCCTCCTGGCACAGGCAAGACGATGACTGCATCCGTGCTTGCTGGTGAGCTTGGTTTACCTTTGTTTCAGGTTCGTTTGGATGGGTTAATCACCAAATTTATGGGCGAGACAGCAGCAAAGCTGCGACAGATTTTTGAATCCACCCATCATGCCCGCGGTGTCTACTTTTTCGATGAATTTGATGCTATTGGTTCTCAACGTGGTTTGGCAAATGACGTTGGTGAAGTAAGGCGTATACTCAACAGCTTTCTGCAAATGATAGAGCAGGATGACTCACACAGTCTGATCATCGGCGCTACTAACCATCCGGACATTTTGGATAATGCGCTGTTCCGTCGTTTCGATGATTTGTTGCATTACGAACTGCCTGATGAGGCTCGTATCGCCAGCGTGCTGAAATCCAGATTATGCCGTATGGCAATCAAAAATACTTCCTGGAAACGTCTGGCTGACAAAGCTTTAGGGTTGAGCTATGCAGAGTTGACTCGTGCTTCGGATGAAGTGCTCAAAACTGCTCTGATTGAACGGGTCGAAACGATTTCAGAAAAAGATGTCGCTCAGGCCATTGAAGAGCGCAGGAAACTATCCAATCGATTAAATAAAATCAGTTAATAAAAACGAAAAGGACATTCCATGGCGGAAAGGGAACAGAACAACCACCCGCATTTTATTTTCCAAAATAGTGCTCGCGCAGAAAGTTTCAAATCGCCACCCACAGGAGGCGGCGGCTCTGATATCCCAGCCAAAGACAGAAACTCGCACGGTGGAGCTTTGCTTGAAAAGCTCCATCAACTGACCCCCGTTTTGGCCGAAGCTGCAGCTCTACAGCGAGAGGCGGGTATTGGAGAAGGCATCGGTCTGCAAATTGAGTTTGAAAGCTTTCCTGATGTTGAGTTGGCCTTTGAATCTCTTGCTAAAGAGCGTTCAGGCATCGAATTGAGGAATGTCCGGCAAGATAATAACAAAACCTTTGCTACGGTATTTGTGCCAGATGGGAAGCTCGGCATTTTTGAGAAACTCATCACTGATTATTTGGATGGTAGTAAAGACAATAAAACTGGCCCAGCCCATAGCAAATTGCTGAATGCTATTTCTGAAATTCGTGCTGCTACATTACATGCATTATGGACTGATACTCCTGATGCGATGCCGACGAGAGATGATGAGCATCTCTGGTGGGAAGTTTGGTTGCCAACCAGAGGTGACAGGCAAGGGATAGTAAATCAATTTAAAGGCATGGCGGCCGGACTAGGTTTTCGCAATGCGCCGGGTGTGCTTCACTTTCCAGAGCGTTCCGTATTGCTGGTATATGGCTCTGTCGGGCAGATGAAGCGCTCAATGATGACTTTAAACAGCATCGCTGAGTTACGTCGTGCTAAGGAAACCGCAGAGTTCTTTGATGCACTGACTCCGCAAGAGCAACCCGAATGGGCGGCTGAATTAAATGGACGTTTAACACTTCCTGCTGATGGCGCCGATGCTCCACATGTCTGTTTGTTTGATACCGGTGTTAACAATGGACATCCACTACTACACCATGCTTTATCCAACGGCGATAAGCACACAGTGGATCCGGCTTGGGGTGTAGATGATTCTGAAGGGCATGGCACCGAAATGGCTGGACTTGCCCTATTCGGAAATCTGACGGATGTGCTTTCAGCTCCGGGGCCTGTTACGATCTCACACCGGTTGGAATCGGTTAAGCTACTGTATAAAGACGGTGCCAACGGTAGAGATGCGCAGCTTCATGGTTACCTGACTTCCGAAGCGGTAGATCGTCCAACTATCACTGCACCAAATCGAAAGCGAGTATTTAGTATGGCAATTACAGCCAGAGATAACCGCGATCGTGGGCGCCCTTCAGCCTGGTCTGCAACTATTGACCGACTTGCTTATGATGCTGATGCACAAGGTGAGACTCCGAAACTGTTTGTTGTGTCGGCAGGCAATATCAGCGACCCAAATGCATGGATGACATATCCTGATAGCAATACAACTGACGGTATTCATGACCCTGCACAAGCCTGGAATTCACTAACTGTAGGCGCGATGACCAACCTCGCAAGGATTACTGAAACAGATGCGCAGCATTATTCCCCTATTGCAGAATGATCTGATCCAGTAGTTCTGTACACCGCGCTAAGTGAGTAAAATCACATAACGAGGTGCCTATGACAACTAAAAAGAACCGTAAGACTTATACCGCAGAATTTAAAACCGAAGCCCTGAAACTGGCCGAGCGTGTTGGCGTGGCCGAAGCAGCACGGCAGTTGAAGCTATACGAAACCCAGATTTACAACTGGCGTAATGCATCAGAGAAAAAATCCACTACCAGCCAGCGTGAAGCTGAACTAGCGGCCGAAGTAGCTAAGTTACGTCGCCAACTGGCTGATCAGGCTGAGGATTTAGCCATCTTAAAAAAGGCCGCAACCTACTTCGCGAAAAATCAAAAGTAGCTGCATTTGAATTTATGCTGGAGCACCAACACAGGTTCCGCCTGCAACGCATGGCCGCTGTGTTTGGTGTATCGCGAAGTGGGTATTATCAGTGGCGTCGTACCGGTGAAGAACCTGGCGAGAAAGCCCTACGGCGGGCCGCGCTGGACGAGAAAATCAATAAGGCTTTTACGCAAGGTAAGCAACGTGACGGTGCGCGCCGTATTCAGGTTGCGTTGGCTGAAAATGGCGACCATGCAGACCTGAAAACGATATTGAACAGCATGAAAAGACAAGGGTTAAAAGCCAAAGCAGCTCGGAAATTCAAAGTGACCACAGACAGCAACCATCAGTTGCCAGTGGCCCCAAATTTGCTGGAGCAGAACTTTAGTGCGGATGCGCCCAACCAGAAATGGGTAGGTGACATCACGTATTTGCTAACCAACGAGGGCTGGCTCTATCTGGCCGTTATCATTGATTTGTACTCGCGAGCAGTGATTGGCTGGTCGATGAATTCGCGGATGACGGCAGAGCTGACGTGTAAAGCATTGCAAATGGCTTTACTACGCCGCGGACGCCCCAAAAACGTCATAGTTCACAGCGACCGAGGCAGTCAATACTGTTCAACGGCTTATAGAAATCTGATTGCAAAACATCAGCTTATACAAAGCATGAGTCGAAAAGGCAACTGCTGGGACAATGCAGTGGCAGAGAGCTTCTTCCATACTCTGAAGGTCGAACTGCTCAAAGATGAACCGTTAACTGATAGGGTAACGCTTCAACAACAGGTATTTGAATACATTGAAGTTGATTACAACAAAACCAGAAGGCATAGTGCTATTGGCTATCTCAGCCCAGAAAACTATGAATTAAAGAAAGTAGCTTAGTGGCGTGTCCAGTGTTGCCGGA
>JAHIWM010000219.1 GCA_018815765.1 Gammaproteobacteria bacterium
AAGGGCTTAGCCTTTTGACACAGTGAGCTTATCGACCACATCCACCACATCTTTGGTGTTTTTGGCTTTGGCAACGGCCAGATCTTTTTCCGCATCGGAATCAACCACACCGCTCAGTGTGACTACGCTGTTACTCACGTCCACATCAATGCTGGTGCCACTGGTTTCTGGTTCAAATAGCAGACTGGTTTTCACCACTGTTGCTATTTTGGCATCTTTCAGTGCACTGGTGTGTTTTGGATCAGCATTGCTCTTACCGTCATTTTTCACCATCAGTTTGTTTTCTACTGAGGTGACACCTTCCAGGCCTTCAACCAGCTCTGCAGCCAGCGCTTTATCCACATCGCTTTCCACTTCACCTGTTAAGGTCACGACACCATTTTTCACATGAGTGTCAATGGTGAAAGAATTCAGGTTGCCGTTCAGCAACAGCGTGGTTTCAGCTTTGCCGTCAATCCAGGCATCTTTAGTTGCATCTTTCCAGTCATTGGCCGCCATGGCTGACACAGAAGCTAAGGTTAAAGTGAGCATCACTGCTAATGTTGTGCGTTTCATCATGTCGCTCCTTTTGTTAGTGAGACAATGAGGTATTGCCAGTTTGATGCCAAAATTTAACTCATTGATTTTTAGTCATTAAATTTTATGGTTCATCTGATGTTAATTTTATGTTTGTAATTTTGTCTGGCTGATCGGTAAAAATTTCATACTTAACTGAACAGATTTTTTCTGTGTGTCAGTTGATCTGCGCTTAAGTGCTTTCTGCTAACTGATCGGCGGCTATTTGAACGCTGGCAGTAAAATGTAACAAGCTGCTCTTATGCTGACGTAAGTCGCAACTTCTGATGATGGCTTTTTGCAGCTGTAGTTGTTTTGCCAGTTGCCGCTGTATTCTGTGTAGCGATACCTGCTCCGACTTTTGGCTATACCAATAGCTAAGCTCAGATAACGCCTCTATATCATGGGTAGCACTACTGCTTGGTGGTAACAGATATAAAATGTGTTGATGCAGCTCTGCCAGCGCCGCAAATTGCCTGCGCAGGTTACCGGGACCAGCTGTTTCTGCCCTACGCTGGTAAAAATTTTTCGCTTGAACAAATAAACGATTTAAAGCCTCTAACAGTTGCGAATATTGTACTGTTGAGGCCTGGTTTAAGAAGGGTTGTGTCATCACTTTGGTACTCCATGGCAAATAAAAACCATCTATACCCAAGTGACTTCAAGATACAGAGTTCAGCGGGAGAAAAAAGCGCTTTAGGCAAGGCAGCTGTTGGAAGCTTTAGTGGTTCTAAAGCGACAACAGTTAACGCGGCATAAAGCGCTTTTAGCCCCGCCCGAAGGGAGTCGCTGGGCGATTGCACTGCGGCGTTAGCCTGACTCACAAGGTAGACGACATTGCTTCGCCAGGCTGCCTTGCATTGCAAGCGCCCAGCGGCTCTGAAACTCGCATCTTGAGGTCACTTGGGTATAATTCATAATCAATTCATGTACCAAGATGTAAGTTTATGATGTATAGATATTTTTGGTTTTTTCTGTCAAGGAAGCTGAGCATCAATCGGTAAGTTTTACTCAGGATCCCTGTTAAATTTACAGTCATTAGCAACTACGGAAAGTAATTATGACCCAGCCTTTATTGTTCCTGCATGTGCAGGATCCAGAGTTAATCGCTCAATTACTGCAGTCAGACATTGTCCGGCGTTTTGTGATTTGTAAAAGTCAGCCTGACGAATGCTGGGCGGAACAATTGCTCAGACAACCTTGCGACTTAGCCTTTATTGAAATTGACAATCTGGAGCAGGCTCAGTATGAACTGCTGCAGCAAAGCCAAGTGTTGGCCGGCATTGATTTTATTTTGGTCAGCAATGGAACACCGGATTTGGCATTGGATCAACTGATGCGCTGTGGCGCTGGTTATCATTTTCGTCAGCCGCTGGATATGAACTCTGTGTTGGATACGATACAGGACTCTTATCGGCAACTGTCCACTGTGGTCGTAAAACGTAAAGTACAAAGCAGTGATCTGGACCAGTTTGGTTTGTTGGTCGGCTCGTCTGCGGCCATGCTTGGGTTATATAAAACGGTACGCAAAGTGGCGGTGACTGAAGCAAACGTTTTTATTGTTGGGGAAAGTGGGGCTGGTAAAGAATTAGTCGCTCATACCCTGCATTTAGCCAGTCACAGGGCAGATAAAGCTTTTATTGCTATCAACTGTGGTGCTTTAAGTTCGGAACTGATCGACAGCGAATTGTTTGGTCATGTCAAAGGCTCCTTTACGGGCGCGTTGCGGGATCATCAGGGTGTGTTTGCTCAGGCTGAACAAGGCACTTTATTTCTGGATGAAGTGACAGAAATGCCGCTGGAACAGCAGGTGAAGTTACTGCGGGTATTGGAGAGCGGTGAATACAGGCCTGTAGGTAGTAATAAAGTTTATATGGCTAATGTCAGAGTGATAGCTGCAACGAACCGCGATCCGTTACAGGCCGTGGCTGATGGTGTTTTTCGGGAAGATTTGTATTTCAGGCTATCGCAGTTTCCGGTCAAAGTGCCAGCTTTGCGTGAGCGGGAAGGGGATATTGCAGGTTTAGCCTATCATTTTCTGGCCTATTGTAATGCCCGTGAAAAACAACAAAAGCAATTGTCTGATGCGGCTTTGTCTGTAATTAAACAACATGGTTGGCCTGGCAATGTGCGTGAACTAAAACATGCGGTTGAACGAGCTTTTATTCTGGCGGACAAACTGATTGAACCCGAACATTTGTTGCTTGAAGTTGCTACCCCAACTGCTTTGATCACGGATATTCCGGCTGATATGCCATTGGATGAGTTGGAAAAAGCCGCCATTTTTGCAGCTTTGGAACGAAATAGTGGTAATAAAACGGATACAGCACAGCAGTTAGGGATCAGTGTAAAAACACTCTACAACAAACTGGAAAAGTACCAGCAGGAAAGCTGACCATCATCAGAGAGAGGGGGCGATCAGGCCGCCCCATAAAATCAACAATCTTTATCTTCGGCGTCAGCCTTTTCCTTGGCAGCTTCGCACAGCTCTTTCGCTTTCTCTGCTGTTGCGTCTGCGGCATCTTCCATAGCATCAGCAGTTTTGTCTGCTGCATCTTCCAGTTTTTCACCGGCTTGTTCAGCCTTTTCTTCAACCTGAGCTTTCAGTTCTTCCATTTTGTCTTCAGCTTTTTCTGCATCGCTTTCGCTACATGCTGCAACAGAAGTTGCCAGCATCACAGCCAACGCCAGTTTGAATAGTGAGCTTTGAGTTTTCATTCCATTCTCCTTCGGCCACCTGGGGCCAATTACATTTTAGGGGTTTTGCCGCGTAGCGCATTTGCTAACAATGAAATTACCAGCAATACCACAAAAATCATAAAAATAATTTTTGCTATACCAGCTGCAGCGCCTGCAATGCCACCAAAACCCAGAATACCGGCCACTATGGCCACAATAAGAAAGGTTAAAGCCCAGCCTAACATAATTGCTCCTCAGTGCTTCTGCACTAGTTGAACGTACCTTGTACACTAAGCCAGCATCATGCCAATATCAGGGTTTATACTCTAAGTTATTGTTATAGCTTATTTTATAGATGTTTTATGAACGCAGGCTGTCTTAACTTCCTGCCACTCAACGGTAAAATTTACAGGCAAAGCAGTAACAGTTGCAGAGTTGTGAAGTTAAAGCCCGCTGCTGTGCCGCTTAAACCATGGCATAATCCAGCCATAAAGAGCATAAGTGCGAGTTAGCAATGGCAAAAAAACTAAGTGTGGTGCAACTAAAACAACAAGCCAATGTGCTGAAATCGCTGGAAACTGTTGAGCAGGCAGCTGCGGCTATATATGCGGATTTTGTTGGCTGCTGGTTTAGTATGGAGTTTGAAAACTTCCCGGGCTCTTTGCTGGTGCGCTGTCAGTTTAATTCAGAAGCATCTCTTACCGCTGCGATAGAACAAAAGCTGGATCTGTATTTTCAAAAACAAATCCATAAGCAATTGTTTAAGTGTGGAATTTTGGTGAAAGATATTAAAAAGCATGTGGTGTTAACTACCTTGTCACCCGAAGATTAACCGTATTAGACAAAAGCCTGCTATGGCTGCCCGGCAAATTGAGGTAGCATAAACGCCATTTGGTTTTAAAAAATTTGGCGTATGACGGCTGATTTTGTGTTTCCTGTCTCTGCAGAGCAGTTACAACTCTGGTTTCACCCTGCCACCTTTCATAAGGCGCGGGCTTATTTTCTGGCCGGAAAAGTGGTGCAACTGGATTATGAGCCTGACTTTTCTCAAATCCGCAGTCAGGTTTGGGGCGACGGTTTTAGTCCTTTTAAGCAGTTGATTTCTATCTCCGAGCGCGATGGTCAGGTGCAAATGACGGATTCCTGTACCTGCTCAGAAGGCAGCAGATGCAAGCATGTACTGGCTGCTTTGCTGAAGCTGAAACATCAGTTGGATCAATTACAACAAAAGTCGGTGCAACAGCCGGTACGGCAGTTAAACCAGTGGTTTAGCGAAGCCGAACAATACAACCCTCCAGTTGCAGCAAGTAATACTGAAGATACTGTCTTGTATGAACTACGCCCCAGTAGCTTAGGTTTACAGCTGCTACCCAAAAGGGTGAAACAAGCTAAAAATGGCAGTTTCAGCAAAGGCAAAATTATTGCTCAAAGTGAGCTTTCCGGGCAGGTTCGGCCTTTATGGCTGGCCGAAGATGACTATCGGCTATTGCAGCAGTTTTTTGCCTTTGATTTACGCCGTCAGGCCCTGCTGGAAGATCAGTGGGGTTATCAGTTGCTTTTAAAAATGCTGGAAACAGGCCGCTGTGTACTGGATGAAGAACGCCGGGAGTTATTCTGGGGTGATACTTTGCCGCTGCAATTACGTTGGTTAAAAAGCAAAGCCGGCTGGCAGTTATTGCAACTGATGCCCAAAGATCGCGAGCTGGAACTAGTGTTTACTGATCCGCCTTGTTACCTCGATTTAGTCAATAATCAGCTGGGTTTACTCGACAGCGACATTACAGGCCGCGAGCTGAAGCTATTAATGCGCATGCCGCCTGTGCCAGCTGCTGTACTGCCGGATAGCATGAAACGGCTGCAGCAAATTTTCCCCAAACTCAATTTACCTATGCCGGACGACAGTGCGGTACAAAAAATTGAAAGCAAACCCGTGCCTGTGTTGCAGCTGAAGTTACTGACGCAAAAAAACAAAGTCAGCAAAGCTGTGGCCGTCTTACAGATGGCTTATGGTCCGCATTTATTGCCATTGGATTTACAACAATCCCAGACCCAGTTGCAGTTAGATAACCAGACGGTATTTATCCGTCGTAACCGTGACAGCGAAATCAAAGCGTTGGAAACCGTATCTAAGTACGGTTTACGTTCTGTGCCTGTTGAGCAGTCGGGCCTATCTTCAACTGGGGCCTATTTTGACTGTGGCGAAGGGCCGGAAAACCCACTGTTGTGGCAGCCGTTATTGCAGGCTATTCCAGAGTTAAAACAACAAGGTTGGTCTATTGAACAGGACAAAGCCTTTAATCAGGCGGTGATCCACGCCAAAGCTTATTTGGAAGTGACAGACAAACACACTGGTGGTTTTGGTTTAGCTATTCAGGTCGAAATTGATGGTCAGCAAATTCCGTTATTGCCTTTAATCACTCAGTGGTTACGTAGTTTTGGTTTGCCTGCCGCCGATGAAACCTTGTGGCTGAGTTTACCTCAAGGCAAATTGCCTTTGCCTGTTAGCCTTATTCAGCCTTTGATCGACACCATAGTTGAACTGTTGAACCTGAAAAAGGCACCCAGCGAAATCGAACTGCCGGACTATAAAGCCGCCTTATTGCCAGGGCCTGGTGCCGAAGAAATACGTTACCTAAATGCCGGTCGTTTACAGCAGTTAGTGACTCAGTTGCATCATTTTGATGGTATTGAAGATGTCGCAGCGCCTTTAAGTTTAAAAGCTCAGCTGCGGCCTTATCAGCAGCAGGGTTTAAGCTGGCTTTGTTTCCTGCGCCGTTTTGGTTTGGGTGGCATTCTGGCCGACGATATGGGCTTGGGTAAAACTGTGCAAACCCTGGCGTTTTTGCTGCATCAGCAAGAACTGGGTTTGCTGAAACATCCCGCTCTAATAGTCTGTCCTACCAGTTTATTGGGTAACTGGGCACAGGAAGCGGCACGTTTTGCCCCTTCACTGAAAGTACTGACTTTATACGGCCCTAAACGTCAGGCACTGTTTGACCAGCTGGAAAAATACGACTTAATAGTCACCAGCTATCCGCTGCTGGTGCGGGATTTAGCTTATTACCAAACCCATCACTTTAGCCTGATGGCGCTGGATGAAGCTCAGCATATTAAAAATGCCGGTTCGCAGTCGGCGCAAAGTGCGCGCTTGGTGAAAGCCGACTTTAAGCTGGCATTAACGGGCACACCGCTGGAAAATCATTTAGGTGAGCTTAAAGCCTTATTTGATTTTGTCTTGCCTGGCTTATTAGGCACTGAAGCCCGTTTTACTCAGGTGTTTCGCAAGCCCATCGAAAAGTCAGCCGATGCAGAACGGGCTTATGCGCTGCGTCAGCGTATTGCGCCTTTTATGTTACGCCGTACTAAAAAGCAGGTCGCGACAGAATTACCGGATAAAACCGAAATTCTGCAGCTGCTGGATATGGAGTCAGATCAGCGTAATTTGTACGAAAGTATCCGCTTAATTATGGAAACCAAAGTCCGGGAAATGTTTTTGCGCAAAGGCGTAGCCGCAAGCCAGATTGAATATCTGGATGCGTTGTTAAAGCTGCGTCAGGCCTGTTGTGATGCGCGGTTATTGCCCATAGAACAGGCACAGCTGGTGCAGAATAATGCTAAGTTGCAGTGGCTGCGGGACACTTTGCCTGAGATGATAGAAGAAGGCCGTAAAGTGCTGATCTTCAGCCAGTTCTCCAGCATGCTGAGCCTGATAGAGCAGGAACTGCAGTATATGGATATCAGCTACAGTAAGCTGACAGGTCAGACTAAAAAACGCCAGGAACAAATAGACGAATTCCAGCTCGGCGACAATTCGGTGTTTTTAATCAGCTTAAAAGCCGGTGGTACAGGCTTAAACCTGACAGCAGCTGATACTGTTATTCACTACGACCCATGGTGGAATCCGGCCGCTGAAAATCAGGCGACAGACCGGGCTTATCGTATAGGCCAGGATAAGCAGGTATTTGTGTATAAGCTGATTATCAGCAAAACTGTGGAAGAAAAAGTGCAGCAGTTACAGCAGTTTAAACAAGGCTTGGCTGATCAGATTTTCAGTCTGGGTCAAAGCCATATCTGGCAGGGTGAGGCGCAGGACCTATTGGCGCTCTTTAGCGAGGACTAGTTTACCCGTCGTACTTAACGCCTCAGCTTTGTTGACTGCGCGGTCTCGCCCCAGTCACATAGACTGCTATGCTCCTGGGGTCTCGAACACTTGTCGCCTCACTGCAACGCTAATTACTTAGGGTAGAGATAATGTGAAAAAATTTATGAAAATCAAAAGCATATTATTTTTCCTGCTCTGTGCTGTCAGTTTTGCAGTTCTGGCGGCAGAACCTTATGATCGCATTGCGCCTTTGGTCGAAAAGGCGATAGCTGATAAACAATTGCCGGGTGCTGTGGTATTGATTGGGCAAGGCGATAAGGTTTTATATCGTAAAGCCTTTGGTTTTATCACCTATTCACCTGCAGCTGCTGTGACAACAACAGATACAGTCTTTGATTTAGCTTCGTTAACCAAGCCTTTAGTAACCACAACCTTAATTATGCAGTTGGTGGAGCAGGGCGAGTTAAGACTCACAGACCCTGTCGGCAAGTATCTGCAGCAGCTTAATGATGCTGAAGTGAAGAGAATCACTCTACTGCAGTTACTGACCCACAGTTCAGGTTTGGCTGATGGTTTTGACAGGCGTGAATTCTGGCAGGGCAAAGCGGAATTAGACGGCGCGTTAGTAAAACTGAAGTTAAAAACCAAACCGGATCAGCAGTTTGTATATTCAGATATAGGCTTTATTTTGTTGGGCTTAGTGGTTGAGCAGATCACAAAACAGCCTTTGGATCTATTAGCAGAACAACGTATTTTCCAGCCGTTACGAATGAAGGACAGCCGCTATTTACCTCTGGATAAGCCTTCGCAAGATGTCACTTATGTACAACGTATAGCCCCCACCGAAAACCTGCAAGGGGATGCGGATTATCAAAAGCTATTACCGAATTATGCTCAACCTTATTTACATGCGGTAGTGCACGACCCAACAGCCTTGCGTTTAGGCGGAGTTGCAGGCCATGCCGGAGTTTTTGGCACAGCGGATGATTTAGCGTTATTTGCCCAAATGCTGCTTAATGGCGGTGAGTTAAAAGGTCAAAGAGTATTATCGCCTCTGGCAATACAACGTGTATTAACTCCTGTAGTGATTGGCAATCAAAGCCGGGCTTTAGGCTGGGATATGCAAACAGCGTACTCAGCACCTAGAGGTGATTTATTGCCAGCAGGCTCTTTTGGCCACACAGGTTTTACCGGTACCAGTATCTGGCTAGATCCGGCAAGTCGCACCTACATCATATTGTTATCAAACAGAGTTCACCCAAACCGCGATACTTCCGTCACAGACCTGCGCGCCAGACTGGCGAATATAGTGGCTGCTGGTATTTGGCATAATAAGGTCTGATTAAATAACCGATATAGGTAAAAATGTAGCAAAAAAGATGTGATTAATTTTCTGGTTGATGTTAATTTAACTTTTGCACCTGAAAGTGCAACTAAATCATCAAACAGGAGAATCAGGATGTTAAAAAAATTAGTGGTTATGCTGGCCTTTGCTAGTACTGCAGTGGTAGCGCAGCAGGAATGTGGGTATTGGGTAACGTCTCAGGTTGAGGTTTGTGATGAGCGTACAATCATAGTACAACAGCCCGTAACTCAATGTGTTTACATCAGCCTTCCATATGAAACCAGAACTTACACTAATACGGTTGAAGGCCATATTGCATTTGCTCAGTGTCCTAAAATGCAGGGTTATTACGTCAATGAAGCCATTCGAACTTATCGCGAGCAACGCACCACAGAACGTTATAACTGCCGTAACGAAACTCGCTGGACCTGGATCCCAGGTGGTACGCCGGGCGGTGAATGTAATGTGCAAATCCCATAACAGCTAAACTTTAAGGAGCAGAAAAAGTTGTACTGCTCTTGTCTTTATTTTCACTACTCAAATTCAATCTGAAATAGACTCAACATAAAAAAGCACTGAAACTAGTGCACCACTTGCCCCCGGTTTTTCTGGATAAACCCGTTCACCTGATGTAACTCCAGTGGGCGTTCATACAAGTAACCTTGTAAAAAATGCACTCCGGCTTTGGTAAGTTTTTCAGCTTGTTCTGCGGTTTCCACTCCTTCAGCGACCACCTTATAACCCATATTGGCTGAGATGCTCATCACAGCTGTCACTATAGACATGCCGTTCAGATCCAGTTTGTCGATAAAAGATTTGTCAATTTTTACAATATTCACATTTAAGTCCTGCATCACAGACAAGGATGAATAACCTGTTCCGAAGTCATCAATCGACACTTTAATACCAAGGCTTTGCAGATGTTTGATGGTGAAAAGCAAGTTTTCTTTATCGCCGGAGAACACAGATTCAGTGATTTCAATATGAAGGAAACGAGCTTCAATACCGTAGTGTCGGATCATATCTTCAACAGTAACGGCAAAGCTCAGATCCTGAAACTGCACGACAGAGACATTGACACAAACTGAAATGGCGCCATAAAGTTCAGTTAACTTTTTGATTTCCATGCAGGAATTATGTAACACCCAGTAGCCAATTTGCCGTATTCGTCCTGTTTGCTCTGCCAGGCATATAAATTCATCCGGCGCTATATTTTCACCATCCAGCTGCCAGCGCAGCAAAGCCTCAAAAGCGACAACAGCCGTATCGGATGCCCGCACTATAGGATGAAACACCAGGCGGAACTCTTCATTTTCTAAAGCTGTATCCAGTCTATTGCGCAGAAAAATTTCCCTTTTCATTCTGCTGGCTAAGTGATCATCAAAGAATGACCAGCGTTGGCTGATATTGGATTTTTGGTTGTACATAGCCATATCTGCCAGCTGAATTAACTCCTGCTCGTCTTTACTGTGATCAGGGCAAAGTGCAATACCTATAGTGGCACTGATGCGGATCCTATGGCCTCTGATATCCATAGTGCCGGAGATTTGTTCAACCAATTGCCCTGATAACCGGACTAACAGCTCGGTATTATTGCTTGGCACACAGACCAGAAATTCATCACCACCCCAGCGACACAAGGTCATGGCCTCAGTGCAGCAGGCCTTAATTCGTTGTGCTGTCAGTATTAATACTTCATCGCCGACACTGTGTCCTATGCTGTCATTCACCCTTTTAAAGCCGTCTAAATCGACAAACAAAATAGAGAAACCTCTGTTTTGTCGAATCGAACTCTGCTTTATTTCCCGCACATGAGACAAAAAAGCCGTTCTGTTAAATAAGCGGGTTAATACATCCAGATTGGATAAATCGTAGATCTGTTTGGTTCTGGCAACCACCTGGTCTTCCATATTTTCCAGCAACAGGTTGTTTTGATGGCGCAACTCAATAGATTTAAGGGTGAAGTCAGCTGATTTGGCGGCCGAAACGATCATGACCAGTGAAAAAAACATTCCCAGTCCACCTAATAAATTCTGATAGTACTCAGGGGATAACAGCAGCAAGGTTGAAAAGGGCAGCAGTAAAATAATGGAATAGGCTATGGACGTGGTTTTGTCGCCGGACAAAATATTTACAGCGCCACCAGCCATAGCTGAAACAATAATGATACAGGTGGTTAATTCACTCAGGTCAAAGCTGGAATAAAAATACAGGCAATAGAAACACCAAAGCAAAGCAGTAGTAATAGCTCCAGCTGAAAATCTGAGTAAATCCTTCCTTTGGCCTTCTACACCCTGTCGCACTTTGCGTGCCCAGACTATGGCATCTGCCAGTCTGAACAGCAGTAATGCATTCATCAGCAGCCACCAGTATATTTTCTCTGTGCGATTTATCTGTTGTAAAAAACCAAAAGCCAAAGTACCGGATGCGATCATCGAAATAAGCATTCCAGCATAACTGTTTGAATACAGTAAGTTTATTTTGTCGTGCTGATGCAGTTTCTGCAGTTCATCTTCATTACCCATAAAGCATCCTATTTTCTTTATAGGGTGATTGAATATCCGTTATCCGGCAGGCGGATGACGGGTGATTCAGACACTTCTCAATTCAACATACTACTCAGGAAGCTTTATGCAGTATGGCAGCAATTATTCAAGTCAACTGAGCAAAAGTTATAAGTTTTATTAGCGGAATTTTTTATGGAAAAAAATACAAAATAGTTTGTGGTAATCATTTAAAACAAAGGGCTGCAGTTGCGTTGTGACGCTGACTCAAGCGTCCGAAAGAAGGGCTAAACTGAAATCTGTCTACTTGTTCCATCTAAGTTCTTTTCCGGTATATAGTAAAACCAACTCACTCAACAGGACTGCAATAATGAAAACAGGACTAGTGCTGGCCGCCGAAGCCAAAGCTAAAATTCAGGAACTGACAGTGCAGCAGCTGGCTGCTTTATTACAAACCAGTCAGGCTCGTATTATTGATGTGCGTGAACCTGCGGAGTTTGCCACTGGCCATATTCCGACTGCCGTGAATATGCCGCGTGGTGTGCTGGAAATGCAGTTGCCGCAGCATCCTGCTGTTGCAGAGCATAGTGATGCGGTGCAGGCTTTAACAGAACTGGCCACTCAACCTTTGTATTTAATTTGCCGCTCTGGTGCCCGTTCTGCTTTGGCTGTGGAGTCGCTGCAACGTATGGGATTTCGTGATTTATACTCCATAGCAGGTGGTATGCAGGCCTGGACGGACAGCGGATTTCCAGTCCGGCAATAAGGCTGCTTTTAATTAAAGGCCATAGACTTTAGTCGCATTCCCCTGTGGATGGTTTGACAGTTGCTTGCATAACAGAAACACTGCCAGAACCGAAATGCCGCAGAGTCTTCAGCTCTGTCATGTTTTCTTCTGCCATCTTGTCTCTGGCCTTTGTCGAATGGGAAGTCGTTATGGAAAATGTACGTGCTGCAGTGATTTTTGTTGTGCTCTGGCTATCGGCTCAGGTGCTGTACTTGTGGCTGGATTTCAATAGCTGGCTGCTGGTGCTGTTGAATCTGTTTGCTGTTGGTGGTTTTCTGCTATGGACAGGCCGTCAACAACCAGAGGGTCAGCTTAAAGACGAATCCAATGCGCTGGCCGACAGTGCTCATCACATCACCGAAGCCACATCAAAAATGGCGATAGGTGCGGCGGAAGTTTCCTTTTATATCGACGGTTTAATTAAAGACATCAAACACAGCGGCGACGACTGCGGCCAGATTGGCAGCGCTGCGACAGGTTTAGCCGATACCAGCGGCCAACTGACAGATAATCTGCAACAAATCAGCCACAGCATTACCCACACAGCCAATGCCTGCAGTGCAGCCGACCAGCGCCTGCAAAAAAGTGTGGGTAACATCAACCAGTTAGCCAATGCAGTCAGCGATGCTGCAGCCCGGTTGGAGCAACTCAAGGGCAGTGCCGATGACATTCAGCGTATTACTGAAGTGATCACAGGCGTGGCCAATCAAACCAACTTATTGGCGCTTAACGCCGCTATTGAAGCGGCACGGGCAGGTGAACAAGGCCGTGGTTTTGCGGTAGTGGCTGATGAAGTGCGGGCTCTGGCAGGTAAAACCTCAGAAGCGACCAAAGACATAGCGAAAATGCTGGCTGATATTCGTAGCCAAAGTGAGCAAACTGCTGGTGTAATGGCGCAGTTGGTGCTGTTAAGTGGTGATGTGCAGCAGGAATTACAAAGTGTGGCCGCAGGTTTTAACGGCATCAATACCGAAGTAGGGCAGGTGTCCGCTGCGCTGGAGCAAATAGAGCAGGTTAGTACTGGGTTGGAAAATACCAGCCAGCAATTGGGCCAGTCTATTCAGAGTATTAATAAAGCCTTATCAGCGATAGAACATAAAGGCAGCACAGTGGCCGATCAGGCCATTGAATTATCAGTAGAAACTGAAAGTATTTATCGTGAGCTCAGCACTGTTACTGAGCAAAGTTTCTTTAACCCTGTACTCAAAGAAGCGCAACAAGCGGCGGCTGCTATAGCTGCTTTATTTGAGAAAGCCCTGAGCGAGGGCAAGCTGACGGAACAACAGTTATTTGCTGAGCAGTACCAGGCCATTGCCAATACTAATCCACAAAAATTCCATACCGCTTACGATAGCTTTACCGACCAGTTTTTCCCTTTGATCCAGGAACCTATTTTAGAGCGCCATAGCAATGTGTTGTATGCAGGCGGGGTGGATCGTAAAGGTTATTTCCCGACTCATAATAAAAAATACAGTCAGGCCTTAACGGGGAATTACGAGAAAGATTTACTGCAAAATCGCACCAAAAGAGTGTTTGGCGACCGCACCGGTAGCCGCTGTGGCAGCAATACCCAGCCTATGCTGCTGCAAACCTATAAACGTGACACAGGCGAAATTTTGCATGATTTGTCGGTGCCTATTATGGTCAAAGGTCGGCATTGGGGTGGGTTTAGGATTGGCTTTAAGCGCGTTTGATCTTAGATATGAATAAGGTTCTTATCGTTACAGGAGGCAGCCGCGGTATTGGTGCTGCTACTGCAAAACTTGCTGCAACTCAGGGTTACGCGGTTTGTGTAAATTATCTTCATAATCAACAGGCTGCTGATGCTGTGGTTGCCGAAATCCAGGCTTTGGGCGGTACTGCCATAGCGATGCAGGCGGATCTTTCTGTTGAAGCAGAAATAGTGGCTTTATTTGAACGTGTTGATCAAGAGCTGGGGCCTGTGAATGCACTGGTGAATAATGCTGGTATTCTGGAACAGCAAAGCAGCCTGCTGGACATGGATCAAGGCCGTTTGCAGCGGGTATTTGCTGCCAATGTGATTGGTCCTATGTTATGTGCCCGCGAAGCTGTGAAGCGTATGTCGGTCAAGCTGGGTGGCAAAGGCGGCGCTATTGTCAATGTATCTTCAGTCGCTTCCCGTACAGGTTCGCCCGGAGAATACATAGATTACGCCGCCTCCAAAGGTGCACTGGATACATTCACTATTGGTTTATCCAAAGAAGTGGCTGATCAGGGCATTCGTGTGAATTCTGTCCGGCCGGGTTTTATCTACACAGATATTCACGCCAGCGGCGGCGAGCCAGGTCGTGTCGATCGCATCAAAGACGCCATTCCAATGAAACGAGGGGGTCAGCCGGAAGAGGTTGCGCAGGCGATTTTATGGCTGTTATCTGAGCAGGCATCTTATGCGACCGGCACTTTTATTGATTTGGCGGGAGGAAGGTAAAGTTCATATAGACTGAACTTTACCTCTTGAATTCATTTAACCAGCAAACCCAAGTCGCCTTAATGTCACCTGCTGCAACGCATCCTGTTGTTTGCAATACTCGCCAAAATTGCGCAGATGAGCAGTATTGTTATGCCCTGCCAAGGCTTGCTCTATTAGCGCTGAAGGTTACACTCGCCGCGAAGTGGCAGAGCGACAGCCACACTATTTTCTGAGCAAAAAAACTCTTGAAGTTGGGCTAACTCGAGGTTAGTTTGACATGGCTGAAAATGAGTAACAGGTATAAACATGCCTACTTCCTTGGTACAGATTTGTTTAATTTAATGATTTTTCTAATAGGGAGTATCAATGCAAAATGATCAAGTTCTGGTTGGTATTGCATGGTATCAGCGCGATCAGTGGGAACGGTTAAAGCAAATAGCTGATGACAGTGCCAATATGGATGACAGTTATGATGAATGGAAAAAGAATGCGAATGCTGGCATACAACAAATTCGCTTAACTGACAAAACAGCATTGAGAGTGAATGTAGATATCGATGAACTGCTTAAATGGTGTGCAGAGCATCATAAACCTATGAATTCAGCCGCAAGGGCGGAGTTTGTGTCTGAAAAACTACGTGCCAGATTCGACAAAGCATAACAGTTTTATGCTGGGTACAGTGATCATATACTAACAGGGGAAGTCAGTTGAGCCTTGACAGTGAGCAGCTGTATTTTTGAAGTTCTAAGTGAAAAACTCAGATCTTATGCGACTTAATCGAAAGCTCAAAACCACAGGCGTGGGCATACTTCACCAGCGTAGACCAGCTGGGGTTGGAGTTACCTTTTTCTAAGCGGCTGATATTGCTCTTTTGTGTCTGCATCCTTTGTGCAACCTGTTCTTGCGTGAGCCCGGCTTTAGTGCGCATGGAGAGGAGTTGATCGATAAAGTTAAATTCAGCCTCCAACTGCTCGTATTCAGCTTTCACTTCAGGATTATCTAAAGCACGTTGTTTTAGTTTTTGCAGACTCATCAATGTTGAACCTCTTTTTGTCGTTCGCGAGCAAGTTCCAGCTCATTTTTTGGCGTTTTTTGAGACTTTTTTACAAAGGCATGCAACACATAGATATGCTTACCTTTTAAGTAACAAAATAACCCGCACCCAATCCCTTCCTGAGCTTTAGCTCGTATTTCAAATAAGCCATTACCCATAGACTCGGTATGCGGGGGGCCTAGATTTGCTCCATGTTTTTCCATTAATTCTAATAGCTTAATCATCCTTGCCTGAATTTTGGCCGGCATGTCGAGGATCTGTTCTTCGACCCCAGCATAAAAATCAATTCTCCAACTCATAGGTAATCCCTACCTTGTTATCTTTTATGATAACTTCGGTTGTCGTTATTGTCCACAATTTGTACGTCAAGTGTCCATGTACTGAGTTTAGCTGCAATACGAAAACATAGAGTCGATTCACTACTGGTAGTGATGAGAGGTCTTATTTCTGTATTGCCACAAGAAGATCCGGCCAATTTATGCTAATTTGCCTGCGGTTCTCATTTTGAAAAGACTTGCCTTTGGACAGACGTCATTTTTTAACTTTAAGCAGTGCAGCTGCTTTAGCCACTGTATCCGGCTGCCAGTTCAGCCCGGCTAACTCTTTGCCTGAAAGCACCGACTGGCAGCAGTTAAACGCGAACTTTTCCGGCCAGTTATTATTTCCTTCGGATGCCGGTTTTAGTCGTTTTTATAAAGCGGCCAACTCCCGTTACGACGCCATTATTCCAGCTGTGATAGCCCGTTGTGCTAACACTTCCGATGTGCAGCAGATTTTAGCTTTTGCCCGCTGGTTTCAATTGCCAATCACAGGCCGCAGCGGTGGTCATAACTATGCCGGTTATTCGAGCACCAAAGGAATTTTGCTGGATTTAGCTTTAATGGCTGATATTCAGCATGAAGCTGAAGACGACACGGCCTGGATAGGGGCTGGGGCTAAGCTGGGTGATATCTATGATCAGCTGAGTAAAAAAGGCCGCTCAATACCGGGTGGTAGCTGCGTTGGAGTAGGTATTGCCGGTTTAACTCAGGGCGGAGGTTTTGGTATTGCTGACCGTTTGTATGGCTTAACCTGTGATGCCTTGCTGGAAGCCGAAGTTGTCACTGTAGATGGTGAAGTACTGCGTTGTAACGAGCGGCAAAACGCCGATTTGTTCTGGGCCATAAGAGGGGGAGGTGGTGGTCAGTTTGGTATAGTGGCCCGCTTTAAGTTTCAAACTTTTGCCACCAGCGATATCTTAAGTTGCCATGCTTATTTTGCATTAAAAGACGCTCTTCCCGTACTGAATTTGTGGCAACACTGGAGCCGTCAATTACCAGAAGCTTTATGGTCTCAGGCTGCGTTATGGTGGCGTGCTATGCCAGGTCATGAACCACAACTGCAAATACGGGTCACCAGTTTAGGTCAGATTAAACTGTTGCAGCAGCAATGGGTGAACTGGTTAAGACGCCTGCCAGCGCAACCATTGGAGCAGGATGTGGTGTTGCATAATTACCGTGAATATATGCTGACGGATTGTGCTGGTTTGGAGATGCCAGAATGCAAATTATCGCATCAATCAGAGCAAGCCAAACTAAAACGTGTAGCTATGGCAGGCAGCTCTGATTTTTTTAACCAGGCCATCAGCAGAGCCGGATTAGAAGCTTTGTTAAAGCAAGTACAACAGCGTCAGCAGTTAGGTTTGTCTGGTGGTATTTTATTGACTCTGATGGGCGGTGCTATCAGCTCTGTGCCTGCCGATCACACAGCTTTTGCTCACAGAGATGCGCTCTTTAGCGCTCAGTATCTGGTTAGCCGCCCCGTCGGCGCTGATGAGAAGTTAATGCGGGGCGCTGCGCTTTGGGTCAATCATATGCGTACCGTGATGCAACCTTATAGTACAGGGGGAGCCTATTTAAATTACACCGATGCTTTGATTAAAAACTGGTCTGAAGCTTATTATGGTAACCATTACGAAAAGCTGCAGCAGCTTAAAAGCCGTTATGATCCGGATCAGCTATTGCGTTTTACCCAAGGTATAAAACCAGCTTAAACAGCAAAGGATAAAGCTAATGAAGTATAAGTTACTGATTTTATTGTTATCTTGTGGCAGCTTGGTTGCGCAGGCGAAAACACAAATCAACAGCACTGATTTTGTGCCTGATGGTGTTTTTCATGCAACGATCGAGGGTCCTGCTACAGATAAAGACGGCTATTTGTATGCGGTGAATTATGGGGTCGAAGGCACCATTGGCAAAATCAGCCCAAATGGCGAGGTGAGCTTAGCCCTGACTCTGCCCAAAGGCAGTATTGGTAACGGAATCCGTTTTGATCAAAAAGGCCTGATGTATATAGCCGATTATACCGGTCATAATATCTGGCGTTATGATGGCAACCAGCTGCAACTGCATGCCCATCAGCCTTTGATGTCTCAGCCAAATGATTTAACCATAGCGGCCAATGGCGTTATTTTTGCCAGCGATCCGGATTGGAAAAACAATAAAGGCCAACTGTGGCGTATTGAAACAGATGGCAGCTCCAGTCTGGTTGAAAAAGACATGGGAACGACCAACGGAGTGGAAATCAGCCCGGATCAGAGCCGGCTTTATGTGAACGAAAGCGCACAACGTAACGTCTGGGTGTACGACCTGGATAAAAAGCTTCAGGCCAGCAATAAAAGATTACTGATCCAATTCCCTGATTTTGGTTTAGATGGCATGCGCTCTGATGCCAATGGCAATTTATATATAGCCCGTTATGGCAAAGGTGTTGTTGCCAAGGTAAGTCCGGATGGCAAGTTGCTGAAAGAATACCAGCTAAAAGGCGAGTTTCCGACCAACGTCACCTTTTCACAAAAAGACCCGACCTTACTTTATGTCACCATGCAAAAACGCGGTGCTATCGAGCTGATTAAGTTGTAGCTATACCCAAAGTAATTGGAATTGCAGGGAGGCGACAAGTGCATGAGACCCCAGAAGCATAGTCGTCCTATGTGTGCAATTGGATTGAAGCGAGAACTCGCATGTCATGCCAAGCGGATACTTTAAAAATGACTGGGGCGAGAGCGCGCAGTCAACAAAGCTGCGGCTTCAAGTACGAAGGGTAGAACCGCGGTAGTGTTGTGGGCTTTGGCCAAAGTGTTGTGTAAAACGCGCACTAAAAGCTGAAGCCGACTGATAGCCGCATTCCAGTGCTATTTGTTGGACGGATAAGTTCGAGAACAGCAATAAAGTGCGACTGTGCTGCATTCGTAATGTCGTTAAATACTGACCTGGGCTGCGGCCTAACTGCTGACGAAACAACTGTTTAAACTGACTCAGGCTCAGACTGGCTTTGCCGGCCAGCTTCACTAAATCTAATTCTTCTGCCAGATGGTCCTGCATATAAAGCAGGGCCTGACGTAGTCTTTTGTCTACAGCTGGTGCTGGTTGTTCAGCTTCCAGCAATTGTTGGAAAAACTGCTGAGCTGCTGGTAATAGCTGCTGATTTTGTTGCACTAACAGCTGCTCTAACACCAATAAGTAAGGCTGCATCCGATCAGACAGCTGAAACACCGGCTGGGCTAAATGCAGCAAATGTGCAGGTAAATGCGTTAAATCCACAACTAAAAACCGGCATTGTTCTGCGGCGGAAAAGCCATGTTCTGTACCTGCCGGTATCACCAGACATTCGGTAGTGCCCACCTGAAATTGCAGGTTATTGATCAGTAAATTTAACCTGCCAGCCAAAGGCAACACCAACTGATGATGATCATGGCTGTGGCTATGTTGAATTGGGCTATAAGCGCGAATGGACAGGCTGAGCATGAGGTACCGGAAATAATCGATCGTAACCGTAGTTATACAGATAGGTGTACAACAAGAATACAATAAACATCAAGGCTTCCCGCCATAATGCCTGAGCGAGATGAAAATCCAGCAGCCATAAGGTCAGCGGAATACTGATAGCTGCTCCAGCCAGTTCATAACTGACGCAGTGCAAAAGCCGGATTTTTCTGGTTTTCACTAAAGAGCCAGTAGAGCGCCATAAAAAATAATCAAAGACTTTGGTGTGAGTTAAGGTCAGCAAAAATACGGTAAATGAGCTGAACAACGAAAAAGCCGAAGCGCTGCCAAGAGCTGTATCCGCCACAGCCAGAGTGCATAAAGTTCTCAGAACAATAGCACCACATTCGTAAGCAAAAGCGTGACGAAACCAATCCAGCTTGCTTCGCATCAGAATGACTCAGTTAATAAAACATAGGCAGCAGTGTAGAAGATAAAGCTAAAGCAGATGTTGGTCAAAAGCCGCAAATATAACGCAAAAAGCTGCTTTTCAGCAGCTTTAGTCGGAGCAGGGGTTGGTTAATGCACCTGATAATGACGACAGAAAAAGTCGATCACTTTGTCCGGATCCGGGCGGGTTTGCATATTGTGTCTTAATGCCAGACCTGTAGCTAAAGCGCGCAAGGTCACATCCAAAGGTGCGCCTGCAGGCTTTTCAATTTTGTAGTTCTGGAACAAAAAGTTAATAGCTGCTCCGGCATAAGAGTTTACAGAATGCGAAGGCAGCAAACGCAGTTCCTGGAGACGCACTCCAAGTTCACGCATTCTTTGTAAGCGGCTGGCTTCGTTCATTTGTATCTCCCTTCAAAGGCAGTTAAAGCTGATGCTTATGTATCTGCTGTGATCGGGAAAGCTTTAGTGAATTCGGTCTTGTGGGTTTTATTTTACTGTGATTTTTTGTTAACTAATTGATTGTACATGTATTTGTCCAGATGTTATTCGGCAGGATAACAGCAGCTAAACACTATTGGTGCCAGACTCGTTTAATCTGTGTAGCGGAAAGCTTATAGTGCAGCTCAGAGTTACAAAAATTTCTCACTACTCGTTTACACAGCAAATTTGGACAGCAGATGCGGCAAGTGGAATTACTGGATTTAGTTGTAGAGCCCGACGAATACAAAGTGTACCGCGTGCAGGGTTCAGACAGGCAAGAGATTGAACTGCCCAAGCTCTCTTTTGAACTGCTGATGTATTTGATTGAGCATGCCGAAAAAGTCTGCACTGTCGAGCAAATAACAGCAGCTGTCTGGAAAAATACTATTGTAAGCAGCGAGACTATTACCCAACGTATTACCTTATTGAGAAAGGCGTTGGACGATGATCCGAAACAGCCGAAATATATTGAGTCGGTGCGTGGCAGGGGTTATCGCTTACTGGTAAAACCCATAGAGCCGTCAGCCGTGACGCCAAAAAGGTTTTCGTTCAGAGTGCCAGTTATAGTTGCGCTAGTGAGCATTACTGCAGTGCTTTATTGGATGTTGGGTAAAGAAACACCAGTTTCAGATACCGCCACTACCAATACTGAAGTTCAGACCAGCAATCCGGTTGAGTTACTGATCGAGCGTGGAAATTATTACTTCAGCACAGGGCAGGGCGACAATACCAACAGCTCCATAGAGTTATTCAGCGAAGCACTCAAACTTGAGCCAAACAATCAGGCTGCACTTATTGGCTTAAGTTTAGCGCTGAGTAAATCGGTGTGCAGATACAATCAGCCTGCTGAACTTGCTATGGAGGCCAAACAATATGCTCTACAAGCACTCGGACTCAATGGCAGTGACAGTGATAAAAGTAAAGCTCAGGCTGCTGTTGCCTATGCCTGGGATTGTCTTGGCAGTCTCGATCAGGCGTTAGCAGCCTATATGGTATCCACTGAACTTGATGCAAAAAATTATGCCAGCTTGGGATCGGCAGCGCATTTATTAGAAACCAAAGGCGAGCTTATTCAAGCTTATGATTTAACGGTAAAAGCTAAGCAGCTGCAGCCGAATAATCATATGGCCGATCTGCAAATCAGCCGGATTTTTGAACTGCTGAACTTCAGCTCCAAAGCACAACTTAACTATCAGGAGTTATTTGTGCTTTATCCGGACAACGTCTTTATCAACGAAGCTTATCCGCGTTTTTTGTATTTCCAGGGCCGTTTGACAGAAGCGAAAAGTGAGTTGGAAAAAGTACTGAAACGGGACATTAAGCGCCACGAGGTGTTTGTTTATTATGCTGAGTTGGTCTGGCTGTTAGAAGGAAAAGAAAAGGCTTTGCCGTGGTTTAAAGCCGCAGCAGAAGTGAGCACTGGTACCTCTTATCCAAATAGCCTGGTGCAGATTTTAAATAACCAACTGACAGTGCAAGAGGCTAGCAAAAGGTTAGGCGACATTGAAGAGACGGTAGAGCGTGGTGACAGTTGGCCCATTAACTATATTGAGGCGTCTTTGATTGCTTTATGGGCTGTCAAAGACCAGAACGCTGCGCTGGGTTATTTGCAAAAAGCTGTGCAGTTGGGTTACCTGAATAGTGAATATTTAGCTCTGTCGCCCTTGTTTACTGCACTGAAAGAGCGGACAGAGTTTTATCAACTGATTGACGATATAAATCAACGCAGAGAAAAGATGCATCAAAAGTTTCTGGCGGCTTATCCGCCGCCAGAAGTCTGAGTCAGAACAGCTGGCAAAATATAGTCACTGATCATCTGGGCTACTTGTGGGTGGCCATAGGCTTTGTTATAGGCTGTGGCAGTGATCACGATAACCAGCGGAATATCTTTGAAAATAAAGATCTTATTGCCGCCATTGCCGCTGGCATAAGCCACTTCATACGACTGCTGACCTGATTGAATGGTATCGTTCCAGAATAAATAACCATAATGACCACCGTCCTTTTGCTCTGTCCGGGCCACCTGTTTCGCTAAACTCGCTTTTACCCAGTCAGCAGGAATAATTTGTTGTGTGCCCCAGCTGCCGCCATTTTTATAAAGCTGGCCGTATTTGGCAAAATCCAATGCCCTTAAGCGAATGCCTCCGGCCGTATTGGCCACTTTTTGTGGAGTGTATTGCCATTGGTATTCAGTGATGCCCAGCGGCGCAAACAGCTTTTTACCGGCATAAGCTTCAAGGCCTTGTGGCACTGTTTTTTGCAATACGTCACCTAAAACCACTACACCAGCAGTAAAGTAGCTCCATTCTTTTGCCGGGGTTGTTGGATTTTGCATAGGTAAATCCAAAGTGAATTTAACCCAGTCTGAGGTTGGATACATATTTTCTTCATTGCCTGCCGAGGCTGAATCCGAATCATCTCCGGCAAAACCCGAAGTCATGGTCATCAGGTCTTTCAGGCTGACATTGGCTTTTTGCGCTGAGTAGTTTTGGTAGTTTTTCAATGGGTAAAACTCACTCAGTGTTTGCTTTTCGCTTTGAATAAAGCCTTCATGGATAGCAATGCCCAACATAGTGGAAGCAAAGCTTTTGCCCACAGAGCGCGGATCATGCAGGGATGCACGTTCACTGCCATTGAAGTATTCTTCCAGTAACAAAGCACCCTCTTTAATCACAACCACACTGCTAATATCTTTGAAGTCTTTTTCGGCAATTTTTTTGTTCATCGCCCGGATTAAGTCTTTGTTGTAGCTGTCTTTAGAAATAACCCAATCATGGCTGGCCTGAATGGGTTGAATTGCGATTTGCTGCTCTGTAGCCTTGGGTCTTACCACCTGTACTGAAATTTCACCTGCAGCAATAATTTTTCCAATTTTTATATCAGCTGTTTTGACGTAGGGTCTGATTTCTATTTTCAGTATATGAACGCCTTCCGTCATGGCTTGTTCTCCACCGAAATGCATAAAGCGCATCCATAAAAAGCGTCCCCAGGAGTCTTCGTTGGCTTCACTAAACAACGGTTTCGTCAGCACCTTGTGGCTGGACTTTTCTGCGGATAAGCCAGCCGCCAGGTTTAAGTTTTCGGTGTAAACCAGTGAGCCATCAACAGAAAAGGTAAATTGGTAATTGCCGATTTTGTTTGCTTC
Organism: Gammaproteobacteria bacterium; assembly: GCA_018815765.1. Classification (GTDB taxonomy): domain Bacteria; phylum Pseudomonadota; class Gammaproteobacteria; order Enterobacterales; family Alteromonadaceae; genus Pararheinheimera. The sequence continues at coordinate 23,279 of JAHIWM010000219.1, forward strand.
TTCAGCCGATAATTCTGGTGCTAACTCTTGCAAATAGGCCGTAAGCGGCTGGTCGAGTACGGCATTAAAATACAAATTCTTTGAGCTATTCAGCTCAAACCCCTGAATCAACTCTGCAGCTTGATAGACATTTATGGCTTTTGGGGTGTTGGAAAATATAATTTTCCCTGAAAGCTTTTGTTGAACATCAGTGTGAATTGGCTCTGACTTTGTGGCCAATGCATCTGCTGTCAGGTTATGAGTTACAGCACAAAGCAGGCCCAAAGAAACCAGAATTTTTATAGCGACGAACGGTGTTCTCTTCATCTTTTTTACCCATCAAGTAACGGTGGCCAGCAACATAACAGGCAATGCTTTATTGGCTTAAAAAGAAAGCATAAAGATTTGCTGAAGATTTGCTGAAGGTCTATTTTAGTCTTTATATTCAGTTGTTTATAGGTATTCTATTGAGGGGCGGCCTTGGAGATACGTGTAATTTGTCGATTGGAAAACGCCGCCATAAACCAGCATTGCTGACAGGTGGATGAAGGTCTTGGAGGTACTTAAGCTGCTGAGTGAGGAAAACGCCGCCATAAACCAGCATTGCTGACAGGTGGATGAAGGTCTTGGAGGTACTTAAGCTGTTGAGTGAGGAAAACGCCGCCATAAACCAGGAAACCAGGCAGAGGGGAGGTCTTGGAGGTACCTATACTCTGTGGCGGCTTTCAAAAAACCCATTTCGCGGGAATGACTACGAAACGGGGAAAACCAGGAAAAAACATACTTTATCGGGTTGCGTAACTGCCCGACAAAGGTCTATCACGCATACATACGGTCAAAAATGTTTAAAAAAGTCGGTGCCTTTTCAATATGAACCGGTATATGCAAACGGCTGGCGATATCGCTTGCGGATATCACGCCCCGAATGTGGTGAGAGTCGGTATCTATCACTAAACAGTACTGCTCACCATTGTGTTGCAGCGTGTTCAGCACATCACCTATAGTGCAGTGTTTAATTTGTTCATAAGCCAGAGCTTTGATTTCGGCACGTGGGCGCATTAAATCGGCCACTGTTAAGTCTGTACGATTCACGCCTTTGCCTAAACGTTGCAGTACATTCTGGATAGACAACTGTTCGTAGCTGATTAAACCAATCAATTCCTGATCGGCGTCTATTACCAGTTTTAGTTTGGTATGTTCATGATTCATCATATCCTCTGCTTCGACGGCACAGGTACTGGCATCAATCATCATTGGGCTGTTGGTTTTGAAATCAGATACAAAATCCAGCGCCGCTGAGTTTACATTTGCCTCGGCAAATTCGGCTGGCTGAACTAAATGGTCTATTACATCAACGTTGAATAAATTTAACTTTTTCATAGAAACCTCTCGTCAGTCCGCTCAGAGGCAGCGAAACTGAAATCAATACAATGGATGTCGTCAGATAGTGACTAAAAAGCCGGAAACTCTGACAATTTCAATGATTTAAGAGAGGTGTACTGGTGGTGCGCGCGCTGCATAACAGCTTTGTTGCACTGTGCTGAATTGGCTTTGTGCCTGCTGATAGGCGCTGTTCTGTGCTACCGGGAATTCAAAACTCTTCCAGCAAACAGGGCTTTTATCATCATCACCTGAAGTTTCTGTCGAATCGACAGTGGAGTGTGTAGCTGAAGCGACCAAGGCAACAGTGAAGTTTTTATTCGCTTGTTGTAAATCTACCCAACTGCTGGATGCAGAATTGCCTGCCGTAGGAAACAGCAAACTCAGGTAAAACAACACTGCGATAAAACTTAAATACTTCATCTTTCGCACCAGGTAAGGACCAAAACAGCTCGGTCTTTGCCTGACTATAGCAGTAGTGTTTTTTAAAATGCAAATAAAAAAATGAAAAAAATGAAAATGGCAGGCCAGTTGATCAACACTTTATTTGTGTCAGATCAATAAAAACCTGCTAGTTTTGTTACAGAAATGCTTGATTTTTAAACGCTTACAAAAACTTCATACCTTGTTTTAGTAACCAGGCAACTAACGTCAAGGTTAAAAAACCAGACAGGTATAAAACGACAAACCACTGGGTTTGAGACAACTCCTTGCCAAAACATTTCATCAATAGCCCTCCTGATAGTCTTCCACTTTACCGGCGAAAATTTTGTAGCCCCATAAGGTGTAAGCACAAATCAGCGGTACAAAAATGAAGATGCCTGGCAGCATAAAGATCAAACTACTATCCGGTGCTGCGGCCTCCATATAGGTCAGTTGCCGTGGCAACAGATAGGGAAAAACGCTGACCAGCAAACCGACAAAAGCCAGCAGGAATAAACCTGAAGCCAGCCAGAATGGCCGTTCTTCATGGCGTTCCTGTACTGGCAGTTCCGCTTTATGGCTGCGGTTGACCCGGCCTAAATCACGGAATAATAAACGGGCGGCAAGCACCGACAACAGAGGCAGTGGGATTAACCATAAAGCATGCCAGCCGCCAAACCAACGAGCCCGGATTTCCGGCTCAATCCAGACAGTCCAGAGGCTGACCAACAGCATGGATAACATCACAATCAGTAATAAACGTTGGCCATACCGAGCGGCTTTTTGTTGCAGCTCACCACGGCTTTTCATCACCAGATAACAACAGGCCAACAGCGCATAACCGGCCATCACAGCTAAACCACAAAACAAGCTAAAAGGGCTAAGCCAACTGAAACTGGACTGATGAATAAAATCAGCCGGTACACCCTGCACTAAAGTACCCAGCATCAGGCCCTGACAAAAAGCGGCCAAACTGGAGCCTATAGCAAAAGCCGTGTTCCAATATTTTTTAGAAGTATCTGATTTGAAACGGTATTCAAAAGCCACACCACGAAAAATTAACCCTATCAGCATCAGCATGATCGGCAGATAAAAAGTCGAGGCGATAGAGGCGTAAGCAGCCGGGAATGCACCGAATAAAATCACGCCACCAAACACCAGCCAGGTTTCATTGCCATCCCAGACGTGGGCGATGGACCGCATTAAATGGTCGTGTTCGACGTCGGTATCAAACCATGGATACAGAATGCCCATACCCAGATCAAAGCCGTCCAACAGCACATACATCAGAATGGCAAAGCCAAGCAGCAGCAAATAAAACAGCTCTAAACTCAGTTCCAGCTCCATTAGTTGGCTCCTTTTGTCGTGGATGGGTCGATATCAGTGGCTAAGGCTTTGGTAAAGGACAAGGCGTAACCTGAAGCTTTGACACCAATACGTTGTTGTTCCAGATGTTCGATAGGGGCCGGGCCTTTTTTGATCAGCTTGCGCATAAAGTACAAATAAACACCAAACAGCAGGCTGTAGGTCAATACAAATAAGGTCAGTGAAAACAGCACCCGCTCAGCAGGTAAGGGGCTAACAATCTCACTGGTACGCACCAGGCCATAAATAATCCAGGGCTGACGACCAATTTCCACTACATACCAGCCGGCTAGCACAGCAATAACACCTGTGGGAGCCATAAAGCTGACAGGCCAAAGGAACCAGTTACTTTGATACAAAGTGCCACGCCAACGCAGGTAAGCGCCCAGCACTGCAACACCTATCATCAGCAGGCCAAGACCGACCATAATGCGGAAGCTGAAAAACACTAGCGGTACATTAGGTCTGTCGGCAGCGGGAACAGATTTTAAACCTTGTAATTCACCATGCCAGTCGTGGGTTAAGATCAGGCTGGCCACACCAGGCACTGCAACTTCATAGTGGTTTTCTTCGGCTTTCATATCAGGCAATGCAAACAGCAACAGCGGCACATTGGCTTCTTTTTCTGCCCAGATCCCTTCCATAGCTGCCAGTTTCACCGGTTGGTGTTCTTTCACATTTAAGCCATGTAAGTCACCCACCCAGGCTTGTAGTGGTGTCAGCACTAAAGCGAACCACAACATCATCGATAAACCTTTGCGGCCAAATTCTTTATGCTGGCCTTTGCGTAAATACCAGGCGTGAGTGGCCATCACGACAAAGGTGGCGGTGATTAAAGCGGCCAGTAACATATGCACTAAACGGTAGGGCATTGAAGGGTTGAAGATAACTTCGAGCCAACTAACGACCTCAAATTTACCGTCGACTATCTGATGGCCTTGTGGTGTTTGCATCCAGGAGTTGGCGGCGATAATCCAGAAAGCAGAAATCCAGGTGCCTATAGCTACTGTGACTGTGGCGAAAAAGTGCATTTTGGCGCTGACGCGTTGCCAGCCAAACAGCATCACACCTAAAAAGCCAGCTTCGAGGAAAAAAGCAGTCAGCACTTCGTAAGCCATCAGAGGCCCAAGCACAGCGCCTGCGATTTCTGAAAATTTTGAGAAATTGGTGCCAAACTCGTACGACAAAACTATGCCGGACACCACGCCCATACCAAAGGTAATAGCAAAAGGTTTGATCCAGAACTTGGCCAGTTGCAGATACTGTGGGTTACCGGTTTTCAGCCATAAGCCTTCCCAAATCGCAATCAGCGTAGCTAAACCTATGGTGATGGACGGAAAAATAATATGGAAGCTTACGGTAAAGGCAAACTGGATACGCGAGAGGATACTGACATCAAGTTCCATAACAACCTCGTTATTTAGGTGCTTTTACCCGACTTAATACGGCAGGCGCAAGCGCCACAGACAATAACAGCAACATGGTCAGCAGTTCGGCAGCAAGAATAGACAGGTCTGGCATAATGTTCTCTTTGTTGACAAGTTATGCAGCAAGAACGCTGCTTATCTCTGTAGTGCCAGAATCAGGCCATAATTTTGTTTATTTGTAACTTAATGATTTTAAATCAATAAAATTTAAGATTTGCAGAGGTTGTCAACTTGGTTTACGATTCAAGGCCAAAGTGATGACAACAACGTTGACGGTGAGCTGTGGATCTGATTTTAGCTTTTGAGTTGATGATGTTAGTCAGCAGTGGCTGCGCTGCGCTGATGTCGGGTTGGCTCTGGTGGCATTCCCGTTATCAGCAGACACTGGCTGGTTTAGCAGGCTTTGGTGCCATGATGGCGCTTTGGTGTTTAGGCCATGTTTTTGTCATACACGACCAGCCAGAGCTGGGGCGTTACCTGTTATTAGCCAATCCATTGATGCCCACCTTTTTCCTGCATTTTGCCTTGCGTTTTGTTGAACAGGATCAGGTAAAAGCATCCTGGTTAAGCTGGGCGCGACGTCATATTGGCTGGTTGTATTTTTTGACCGCCCTGGTGGTGCTGCTGAGCTGGAGCCTGGATGCCGGTGATGTGCTGCAAAGCATAGCTTTGGGTCAGGTTTTTGTATTTCATTCCTACGGCTTTTTAAATCTGCTGTACACCGTTGTTCTTGGCATTCTGGCCCACGCCGTGTTGTGGTACGGCTGGCGCTACCATCAGGGCAATAAAAAACGCTCTATTGTCGCGATGTTTTTAGCCGGGGGTTGGGGTTTATTGCTGGCGACTCCTGTGGTATTCCCTTCTTTTGGTCTGGATTGGTTCCCTTACCCTATGTTGTTGTTGCCCAGCTATCCGGTATTGCTGGTCTATGGTGTGGTGCGTTACCAGATGCTGGCGGTGAATGCGCTGGCGAACAGAGCCTTGCTCTGGCTGGTGATGTCCTTGTTATTGCTGTTACTGATGGCATTGGTCAGCTCCATTTTTGGTCAGTTGGGTATGAAGGCGCTGGCAAACGTGCCTGGGTGGCAGTTGTGGCTGTACTCCAGTCTGGTGCTGTTGCTTACCGCAGCCTGTTACCGGCCTGTCGCCAAACTGGCTGAACGTTTAATTTACCCTGGTGCTACTTTGGATCAGGCGTTGATCAACACCTGGCGTCAGCAGTTGGGGTTGTGTCAAAACTGGCTCGGGTTAAGTGAAAAAGCATCAGAGTTGCTCTCGGCGGCGCTTAAGCAAAATGTACAAGTCGAATTGCCTGCAGTTTCAGGCCTGTTTGTCAGTGAAAGCCAGTTAAAAATCCGTTGTTATAGCCAACAAGGGCGATGGCAGGTTGAACTACTAGGTTGGGATGATATGACGCCCGGTATACGTTTAGTCGCTCAGGTGTTTGGTTCTTTGCTTGGCAGTAGCTGTGAGCTATTGGCGCAGTCGCTACAACTGGCCGAAGCTGAAAAGCAGCAGTTGTCGCAGCAACATCTGGTCGAAATGGGCGCTTTGGCGGCTTCGATGGCACATGAGTTGCGTAACCCGTTGAATATTATTTCTATGGCATCCGCTGGGGTTGATGCTGAATTGCGGAGCCATATTCAGCAGCAACTGAAAAGAGCTGACCGGTTAATTTCCGATATGCTGGTGTACTCAGGTCGTTTGCAGTTGCAATACAGCCAGATTGAGCTGGAGCCTTTGTTGCAAAGCTTGTTGCAGCAGTTTGACTGGCTGCAGGTCAAACTGGAACTGAAAGTCCCTTCCGGCCTGATGCTGCGGGCTGATCAGCACAGAGTGCAGCAGGTGTTCTTAAATTTGTTTGATAACGCTAATGCTTTTTTACGTAATCAGGCCGATGCGACCTTGAGTGTCGAAGTGGCCTTAGTCGGGGATGTGATCCGGGTGCGGGTGCATAACAATGGCCCTGCATTGGATCTCAGCTTAACCACCGAACAATTATTCCGGCCTTTTATCAGTAAACGCAGTGGAGGCAGCGGTTTAGGTTTAGCCATAGTGAAACGTATTATGGATGCCCATCAGGGCCAGATCAGCTTCCGCACTGATTTGGGTTGGGCTGTCAGTTTTGAACTTTTGTTTCCAAAGGATATCCCCCATGTTTAGCGCAACAACGCCTAATCAGGCGCGTATTTTAATTGTCGATGATGAGCCTGCCTTTCGTTTATTGGCTGAACGTTTTTTACAGCAACAGGGTTATCAGGTGGCCGGAGCCGCTAATCTGGACGAAACCCGCACTAAATTACAGCAGTTTGATGCAGATTTAATTTTGCTCGACCTGGCTTTACCTCCTCAATTTGACCCGGCTTATACCTTAGCTGCAGTGCCAGAGTTTTCGACGCGGCCTGTGATTATTTTAACTGGCCACGCCGAACGTGAACTGGCGTTGCAGGCCATAGCACAAGGCGCATGGGATTTTATTGCCAAGCCAATAGACCCGGAGTTACTGGCTGTAGTGGTGAAACGCGCTATCACTAAACATCAGCTGGAAAAAGAAGTACGGCAGTTAAAGCAAGGCTTGCAACAGCATAGCTTTTTGCCGAAGTTGGCTGGACATTCGCGACATATGGAAACAGTTCGTACCTTAGTGCAACGTATAGCACCAACCGAAGTACGGGTCTTGGTGACAGGGCCGTCCGGTACAGGCAAAGAAGTGATTTCACGGGCTTTGCATGAACTCAGCCCTCGCGCAGAAAAAGCTTTTGTCTCAGTGCACTGCGGTGCTATTCCGGCTGATTTATTAGAAAGTGAGCTGTTTGGTTATGTCAAAGGGGCCTTTACTGGTGCAGATAAAGACCGGCAGGGCTTATTAAAACTGGCCGATGGCGGTACTTTGTTCCTCGACGAAATTGGCGAAATGCCGCTGGCGATGCAGGTGAAATTATTACGGGTGTTGCAGGAAGGCACCTTTTATCCGGTTGGTGGCCGTGAACAGCAAAAAATTGATATCCGTCTGGTGTCTGCGACCAACGCGAACCTGCCGGATTTAGTCAAGCAAGGTAAATTTCGCGAAGATCTGTATTACCGCATCAAAGGCGTCACTATCGAAACTGTGGCTTTGGATGAGCGACGCGAAGATATTCCATTGCTGATCCAGTTTTTTCTGGAGCAACTCAGTGCGCAGTATGGTCAGAAACTTCAGCTTGAGTCGGCCGCGATCAGCTGGTTTTTGCAAAAGCGCTGGCCTGGGAATGTGCGCGAATTAAAGAATACGCTGGAAAGCGTCGCTGCTATAGCTCAGCAAGGTGTGATCCGGGTTGTCGATATTCAGTTGCTGCATCTGGAGCATCAAAGTATGGATCCAGACACAGAACTGGTGCCTGGATCTGACTTAAGCAGTCTGGATGAACAGGTGAAAGCTTTGGAGATCCGTTTAATTCAGCAGGCGATGACCCAATATAAAGGCAATAAGAGCCAGGCCTCGCGAGCTTTGGGTATTTCCCGTCAGGGTTTACTGAAGAAAATTGAACGTTATGCGCTGACTGATTTGGGGGATGACTAAAGCTGTCTATACTCAAGTTGTTAGTGAACAGGAGCAGTACCAATGACCAATTCTATTGCCCATGGTAAATTCAGTGTCACGCCTCAAGGCGAAGTTTTATTGTGCGAAATTCAGGGAGCCTGGAATAAAGAAGGCTCAGAGCAACTGATTGAAGATTTAAAGGATGTGGTACAAGGATTCGCCGGTAAAAAATGGGTCAGGGTCATGGACATGCAAGGTTGGGATCTGGCAACACCTGATGCGATCAGCATGATGACTGACTTTAGTGCATGGGAAGATCAACATGGCTGTGTGCTGCGCTGTTTTATTGGTTTAAACCCTATTCAGCAGCAGTTGCTGGAAATGAAATACCAGCATTCACACAAGCCACAACATTTTAGCCATACCGACACAGCAATGAGCTACGCCAAACAATTTTTGCAGCGGCTTTAGTCAAACGGCCATACCTGCATACCAGGCTTTGGTCAGCACTTTTTCCAGAGCCGCCGCCGCCGCATCTTTAATGGGCATATTCTGTTTACTCAGTTCGTAGTCCAACTGAGAAATTTTGGCTTTGTGGTTCATCATCATAGGTGGAACTTCAATCGTCAGACTAAGTTCTGCCGCGATCACCGCTGCAGGTTCATCGGCGCGTATCACTTTACAAATGGACAGTAACACTTCACCTTCGCGGCCACGATAACCTGCTGCACCAAACATGCGGCACACAGCTGGACGGTAAGGGTAGATACCACAGTGGCCACTTTTACGATCTTCCGAGGACGCCTGATAGAAAAAACAGCTCTCTTGCTGATGCTGTTGTAATGCTTCAAGTGTACTTTCTGCTATGCCTTGTTCATACAAATGCAGCGCCAAAGGCAACATTTCAAGTACGGATGCTTCTATGCCAGGATGCAGGCAACATTCACCACAACCACTGCGGCAAAACAGCTTACGATCATTCTGATAACCACTATAAGTCTGAGCAATTTCATCGTTGAGGATCATTAACTGCGAAGCGGTTTCACACAGCTGCTGCATAGGTTCTCCGAACAAACAGCAAAACCCCATCTGGGGCGGGGCGCTATTGTAATGACAGCGATCGAGACTCAGCAATAGGGCGCAAAAAATATACTTTGGCTGCTGAAAATGGGGTCAGATCACATTAGCTGTTAACAATGTGATCTGACCCCATTTTAGCCTGGCAATGCTTTTATGATTCCTGTTGGTATAAAGGTCGGGGTTTGGCTATGCCATAGCCTTGAGCGAAGTCGATTCCCATCTCTGTCAGCTTGTGACAAATCTCCATGTTTTCAACATATTCAGCTACGGTCTGGATTTTCATAGCGCGGGCAATATCGTGAATAGACTGCACTATGGCGCAGTCAAAAGGATCGATCAGCAAGTCGCGAACAAAGCTGCCATCAATTTTGACAAAGTCGACCGGGAAGTTTTTCAGGTAACCATAAGATGAAAAACCACTACCAAAGTCGTCTAAGGCAAATTTACAGCCCAGCTGTCTGAAGTGGGAAATGAAATCCAGCGTCTGGTGCACATTTAAAATCGCCATACTTTCGGTGATTTCAAAACAGACCTTAGCAAAAGGAATGTGATACTCACGGAACAATGAACTGACATAAGCTTTGAACAGCGGATCGGTTAACGAAGCCCCGGATAAATTGATGTTGGCTAAATTCAGCTCCGCCAAATGAGCAGGTTGTTGTGCCAGCCAGCGGAAGTAGTTGCGGATCACCCAACGGTCTATTTGTGGCATCAGGCCATAACGTTCTGCAGAGCTTAAGAAATTGCCCGGCGCTATCAGACCTTGATCCGGTAAAGACAAGCGCAGCAGGATCTCATAATGCAAACCAGGCTGATCCTGTTGAATCGCCGTGATGGGCTGCATAAAAAGCACAAAGTTATCTTGTTCAAGCGCCTGACGTAAGGTTTTTAACCACTGAATTTCAGACTGATGGCGCTGCAGTTCTTCATCGTCGGCATTAAACATATGAATGCGGTTACGACCTTTTTCTTTGGCGACAAAGCAGGCTGAATCTGCTTGTTTTAACCAATGTTCAGTGCTTTGATTACCGTCAGGGTTTTCAGCCAGGCCAATACTGACACTGATACTGAATACGCTGTCCTGCCAGATAAAGCGGAATTCTTTGACTGTATCCAACAACTGATGAGCAATGGCAAAGGCTTCATTGCTGGTTAAGTGGGGCAACAGCACCACAAACTCATCACTTTCTAATCGGGCTAAAATACCTCTGTTATTCAGTACCCTTTGCATTTGGTTACTGATTTGGCATAACAAGGCATCACCAGCTCTGTGGTCGCAGGTCGTATTGATCAGTTTAAACTGGTCGATATCCAGATAAAGCAAGGTGGCTTGATGAGCAAAACGCAGAGTCTGTTCCAGTTGTTCAATAAAATAATGTCGGTTGTACAACGACGTCAGTGGATCGTGTGTCGCCAGATACGCCAGCTGTTCGGTATTTTGTTTGTGCGCTGTGATATCCACTATAGAACCATGCACATATGCGCTTTGTGTTCTGTCACCTTCGGCCAGCCGTGCTGACATCAAAGCCCAAAATGCAGTGCCATCGGCACGTAAACCCCGAATTTCAAAGTTCTTGTTATCGCCCAGCTGCAGTTGTTTCAGCATCAGGGCTCTGTCTTCCGGATTGGCGTAATAACGCGCCATACCGGTTTTTGCCACATCCAGTTGCATTTGTTGCAGGTTTTGATAACCCAGCATAGTCAGCAGTGCCTGATTGGCGGTGATCAGCTGGCCTTGCAAGGTACTGGTAAACATACCTTCAACTGCGTTGTGGTAGATATCGTAATACTGCTGTAAATGGGCATTGGCCAGACGTTGGTGATCGATACTTTGTTGTTGGGTACCTCTGATATTTTGCAGCAAGCTAAAACTCATCAATGCCATACTGCCCATCACAGCCATCAACAACAGATATTGCCAGGCCTGAGCTGTAGGTACATAACCAATTTGCGATAAGGCCATCAGCACTATACAACCAAAGAAAAAAGACCAGCCTAAAGCAAAAGTTTTAGCTGTACGATCGCCTCGAATGGCGTGAACCAGTGCAAACAGCGTGTTGACGCCCAGACACAAAGCAGTGACGACCAACAGACCCCAGAACCGTAATTGGTTATTGGCATAAAGTGGACTGAACAGTAATAGTAAAGCGCTGATTAAACACAGATAAAAGCCAAATCTACCCAGAATGCTGCTCTGCTGAGGACGCACATACCAGCTAAAAAGAGTCAGGCAGGAAAAGGTAGCTCCGGTAGCCACATACAAAATAGCATGATTGATTTCCGGATAATCAGGCCAAATCATCGCAAAAGCCAAACCGTTTAAAATCGCCAATACCAAAGCGCAATTAATAAAAAAGCCGGAGTAATACAAATACAACTTTTGCTGTAGCGAGAAATACAAAAACAGGTTGTAAATCGCCATCAGCAATAAAACACCACACAACAAACCATCCAGAATGTTTTTATACAACTGGTCTAACACAAAATTGTTGTGTTGCCATAAGGTTAGCTGCACTGGGGCAATAGCTGCATCCTGCACTTTAATAAACAAATCCAGTTCCTGACCTGGTTCAAAATTCAGTGGAAAAGCAAAGCTGCGATAGGCGAGGGCACGTTGATAAAAAGGCACTGAAGCTCCGGTGCTGCTTACTAGCTGCAAATCATTTTTTGCCCTGTTGTAGCTATAGACCTGGACGACATCCGCCAGCGGAAAATCGTAATGTACGACAGTTTGAATCTGAGTTTGGCCTGTGTAATGTAAACGGGTAAATAACCAGAGCGACTGGTCGGCGTTTTGCAGTGATTTTTTGTATTCGGCGACCAGACGAAAGGCATGGTGCCTTTCGGGGTCAAAAATCAATTCTTCCAGCGGTAAGGCTTTATGAGTTTGCTGGAAATACAAATTAGGCCCAAGCTCAAGACGACTGAGCTGTTTATCAAAACTATTTACCTGAGCATGAAAAGCAAAAGCACTGCCGCAGAACATCAGTAGCATTAGCCACCATAACTTTATTCCGCGCTGCAGTTTTTCTTTCATTTAATCTCCAAGCTACTGAATTCTTTTGCTAATTCTGACAGTAACATAGCGCCACCTGCACTGTCAGCTGTGACCCAAAAACTTTCGCTGTAGTCTTCGTAACAAAAGGTAAATGATTCATTAGCAAAACTTAAACCCAGCTCTACCCTGTCTGCACCATAAGCTAAGGTGCCTGCTTTAACAGCGCTATGTTCAAACCACTGCTTACATTGTTGGACTTGTTCAAAGCGCATTGGCCATAAAGAGGTAAGCAGCAGTTGTTTCTGCTCAATTTGTACAACAAAACTATTTATATGGCTGTTCTTCATTGTGTTTCCGTTAACTGCTACAGGAAATATCCATACCTTTGCCCCAATCCGGTGGTGGTGCGGCAAAGGCTTCTTTATCAGGCTGCAATTGGTAAGGGGTTTCTAAGACCTGCATCAGTTGATGTAAAGGAGCTGTGTCCCCTTGTTCTGCCGCTTCAATAGCTTGCTGAGCCAGATAATTGCGCAGAATATACAAAGGGTTAACGCTGTTCATTTGGGTTTTACGTTCAGCTGTTGTGGCGGATTCCTTCGTCAGGCGAGCGCGGTACAATTCTGCCCACTGGTCAAAAGCCACAAGGTCCAGCATATGATCACGGATGGAGGAGCCATTGATATCGTCCGAAAAATCTGCAAGACGACGGAAACTTAAAGTGTAATCCTGCTTTTGCTGTTGTAATAACGCCAGCCATTGACCTATTAAAGCGCGATCTGTCGGCTCTATGGTTGCAAGGCCCAGCTTTTTACCCATCAAAGCCATGTAATGGCTGACTAAGGTTGGCTCATACAACCCCAGCGCAGCTCGTAAATCCTCTACTTCAATCAAAGGCGATAAGGCATGAGCCAGTGCATTGAGGTTCCATAAACCTATACCAGGCTGTTCGTCAAAGGCATAACGGCCGCTGTGATCCGAGTGATTGCAGATATAACCCGGCTGATAGTCATCTAAAAAGGCGTAAGGGCCATAGTCAAAGCTGATACCTAAAATCGACATATTGTCGGTATTCATCACTCCATGATTAAAACCTATAGCTTGCCACTGGCTAATCAACTCTGCGGTACTGACTACAACCTGTTGCAACATCGCCAATGCAGGGTTTTCTGCGTCCAGGCAATCCGGGAAATGCTGCTGCACAGTAAAGTCGACCAGACGTCGTAACTGGCTTTTATCGCCGGTGTAAAAACAGTGTTCAAAGTGGCCAAAACGGATATGGCTGGGACAGACGCGGATCACCATAGCACCTTGTTCCATCGTTTCGCGTTGCACAGGCTCGGTGCTACCGACCAGACTTAAAGCTCTGCTGGTGGGAATACCTAAATGAAACATAGCTTCGGAGGCTAAAAATTCGCGAATGCTGGATCGTAATACAGCACGACCATCACCAAAACGTGAATAAGGGGTGCGGCCAGCGCCTTTTAAATGCAGATCATAATTTTTGCCATCAGCACCTTTGACATCCCCCAATAGCAAACCCCGGCCATCTCCCAGCTCAGGATTGTATTGCCCAAACTGATGACCCGCATACTTTTGCGCTATCGGCTTGCTACCTGTAAATAGTTTTTTGCCACTTAAGTAGTCTGCAGTATCAGCTTGCTGAAAAAATGCAGCAGGGATTTGCAGTAAAGCCGCAGTGTCAGCGCTGTAAGCTAAGAGTTTAGGCTCTGCAAAAGGAGTCACGGCTACAAGACTGACTAAGTCAGGTAAACCCGAGGCATAGGTGGAACTTAAAAGAAGTGGCATAACAAACCCCAAAACGGCAATGGCCCATTGTCCTTGCTGTACCTGCTTAGCTCAAGCGCTTTTTTGTTGTGACTTTGGCTGAATTTAGTCATCCAGCTTGTATAAACAAGTACTTAGGTCTTTAATGGAAAAAACACAGTAAAAATAAACCAAAGTTCAGCTTCAGGGAGAATAACAATAATGCGATTTATACCTTTGATAATGTTAGTTTTAGTGGGGTTGTCTGCGCCAGTTTTAGCGCAGGATGCGGTAGCTGGAAAAACCAAAGCAGCAGTCTGCTCTGCTTGTCATGGTGCTGAAGGGGTTTCGGTATTACCGGATTACCCTAACTTAGCAGGGCAAAAACAGAAGTATCTGGAGACCTCCATTAAAGCTTATCGTGATGGTCAACGTAAACATGCGGTGATGTCGCCTATGGCGGCTGGCTTGTCTGATGCGGATATTCTGGATTTAGCGGCGTATTTTTCTGCTTTGCCGGCTCAGTCGCCTGCTAAATAATCGCTGATTAAATCAAGGAAATCAGCGCCATAACGGCCTAGTTTGGTTTGGCCTACGCCACTGATAGCTAAAAATTCCACGCTGTTGGCTGGGCAGGCTTGCGCCATTTCTATTAGCGTTGCGTCTGAAAACACCACAAAAGGTGGCACGTCATCGCGCTCTGCAATGGCTTTACGCAGCACTTTTAAGCGGGCAAACAGTTTACGGTCGTAGTTTTGTGGTGTTGTGGTTTTACTACTGCTGGCTTTGGTTTGAACTAAGCGTGGCACCGCCAGTTGCAAACTTTGCTCAGCGCGCAGCACAGCACGGGCGGCTTCCTGCAGCTTAAGCACAGAATGCTGGCTGATATCCTGTTGCAATAAACCACAATGCACTAACTGGCGCAAAATGCTCAACCAATAGTCATGTGACTGTTCTTTGCCTATGGCATAAGTAGACAGCTTGTCGTGGCCCAGTTCATGAATACGGCTGGTCTGACTGCCACGTAATACATCAATGACATGGTTCATACCAAAACTTTGATTGACGCGATAGACACAGGACAGCGCTTTTCGTGCCAGTTCAGTGGCATCAAATTGCTTGGGTGGGTCGATACAAATATCGCAGTTGCCACAAGGTTTCTGGCTGGATTCGCCAAAGTAATTTAACAGCACTAAACGTCGGCAGGTTTGAGCCTGAGCAAAAGCTGCCATCTGGTTAAAACGCTGCAAAGCTACTTCGGTTCTGCTGTTGTTTTCATCTTTTTCTATCCAGCTGCGCATCCGGGCTATATCGGCAGGGTCCACCAGCATCAAAGCTTCGGCTGGCACACCGTCACGGCCAGCGCGGCCTGTTTCCTGATAATAAGCTTCAATGGTGCGCGGCAGTTCAAAGTGGATCACAAAACGTATATTGGATTTATTCACACCCATACCAAAAGCCACAGTGGCGATAATCAGCTGGATTTGGTCTTTTTTAAAGGCTTCCTGCACTGAATTACGCTGCTCATTGGTTAAGCCTGCATGATAAGCCGCTACCTGAAAACCTTTGCCCGCCAGTTGCTCGGTCAGCTCGTCGACTTTGCGGCGTGAGGCACAATAAATAATGCCACTTTGTTGTTCCTGCAGTTTCAGGTAATTGACCACCTGTTCCAGCGGACGGAATTTTTCCTGCACAGTGTAACGAATATTAGGCCGGTCAAAACTACCGACAGAGACATAAGGCTGCTGCAAATTCAGCTGGCGGCTGATGTCCTTTTGCGTGGCCGGATCTGCTGTGGCCGTGAGCGCCATCATAGGCACATGTGGGAAATACTGCTTGAGCTGCGCCAGTTCAGTGTAATGGGGCCTGAAATCGTGGCCCCACTGTGAAATACAATGCGCTTCGTCTATGGCAAATAAACTGACACCAACTTCCGCAAGACGCGCCATAAAGTCCGGTTGCAATAAACGTTCTGGCGCCAGATACAACAGTTTCAGCTGCTGATTGCGTAAACGCCGGATCACATCCTGAATTTCTTCTCTGCTTTGGCTGCTGTTAATAAATTCAGCTGCTATACCATTGGCCTGCAAAGCGTCGACCTGATCTTTCATCAGCGACATTAAAGGCGAAACGACTACAGTGACATAAGGCAATAACAACGCAGGTAACTGATAACACAGCGATTTTCCGCCCCCTGTTGGCATCAGCACAAAAGTGTCCTGACCGCTCAGGCAAGCCTGGATCACCTCCAGTTGTCCATGACGGAACTGGCTGTAACCAAAAGCTTGTTTTAAGGTGTCGAACAGAATTTGTGGCAAAGGACAGCGCTGCATTATGAAAAATCTGGCGCATTGTAATCAAAAGCAGCGAAGCTGTCTTGACCATTGTGTCATCGGGTGCGCTGGAGTAGATTGTTCACTGCTCTTACCAGTGACGTTGGGAACCTTATGCACGCTGATCAGTTATTACCATTTATCGCCGATACTTTTGACCAAATGCCTTTTAATCGCTTGTTGGGCTTAAAAGTCACCCGTTTTGATGAACAACAAGCCGAAGTACGTTTTGACTGGGCAGGCCAGCTGGTCGGTAATCCGGTGCAGCAGATTTTACATGGTGGTGTGATTGCTTCAGTACTGGATGTGGTAGGCGGATTAATGGCGGTGTCCAGTGCCTTAACCCGACTGGGCGATATAGCGGACGCTGAACTGGCGGAAAAGCTGGGGAAAATGAGCACTATAGATATTCGCACCGATTACCTAAGGCCTGGCCGTGGTCAGCAGTTTATTGCTACAGCACAAGTGATCCGCACCGGTAATAAGGTTTGTGTCTGTCGGATGGAATTGCATAACGAGCAGGGCACTCATATAGCTTTAGGCACTGGTACTTATCTGGTGGGCTAATAACAACTTGTCCGCGCAAGAATCCTCTCTTTATTTTGCTCTTAGCTTGTACTTATAAGCTATACATAATCTGTGTTGCCTTTTCTCATGCAACACATTGATCTTTGCTGATTTTGATTGGATAAATGAGATAACTTGATAATAATGAGACTGTCAGCGAGCTGAGATATGAGTGGCATTTAGCCGACTTTTCTGGTTGTCA
Organism: Gammaproteobacteria bacterium; assembly: GCA_018815765.1. Classification (GTDB taxonomy): domain Bacteria; phylum Pseudomonadota; class Gammaproteobacteria; order Enterobacterales; family Alteromonadaceae; genus Pararheinheimera. Next base: position 40,317 of record JAHIWM010000219.1, read on the forward strand.
CTCAATTTTATATGGATGTTTTTCAGTGAAATTTTAATTTAAAAGGAGGTTCTATGCAGCTGTCTATTAAGCAAAGACTGATGTTATCAGTTGGGGTGATTTGTGTTGGTGTGGTTGTGATGACTGCTTTTGTGTTTATCCAGTTGGCCAAAATTGAGGCCCATCTTAATGATGTGGTGCACAGAGATACACCTGCTATTGAGCAGTTGATTCAGGTGACAGAGCAGCAGTATGAACAAGAGTTATTGTTGCAAAAAGAGCTGCGTTTTATTCCTGCCTCACACCAACAGACTGCTGCGGAGTTTCAGCGTGCAGCGGCAGAGATAGAGCAACGCTATCAGCAGCTTAATAAAGCACTTCAAGCCACTAAACCTTTTTTAGAGCCCTCAGATGCTATGTCTGAATCACAGCTGATCCAGGTGAAAGAAAATGCCTTGTTGCTACGTTCAATCGAGATGATGGCCGCTGACTGGACTGAACAGGCAAAACAGCTGATCCAGGCTGCAGGGGCTGGTAAAAATGTGGCTGATTTGGAAGCGAAGCTGCTGGAGGCAGATAAAACATTAATGGCTGACGTAAAAACCTTATTGCACAATGTAGAAAGTTTTACTGCAGCAGAAATTCAGAGCATTGATGAACAAACTAAATCATTAGAAAAACAGGTGGTGATAGCTGCAGTGCTGGTGATGTTGCTCTCTATTCTAATCAATCGCTCAACCCGCAATGCCATTCAAAGAGGTTTGGCTAAAGCTATGGCTGCTTTAAAAGAATTGCAACGAGGCAATCTGACCACTGCTGTTGTGGCGGATGAGCCAGCAGAAATTGGCGCAATGCTGACACTGATGGAACAAACGAGAAAGGATTTGGCACAATTGTTAGTGCTGGTGCAGAGCTCTACAGTGGAGGTTTCAGGTGCAGCAACTGTATTGGCTGACAGCAGTCATGGCGTGCAGCACAATGTGCAGCAGCAAAGTATGCAAATGGAGCAAATAGCTGCAGCTATGCACGAAATGTCATCGACAGCCCATGACGTAGCGCAAAGTGTTGCCACCACTCATTCTGCCAATGAAGAAGCTGCACAGAACTCTGTTTCCAGTCAGGCCATCAATACGCAAGCAGTGCAAAGCACTGAATTGCTTGTGAAAAGCTTAACTGAAAGCGCAGCCTCTTTATCCGAACTTGAGAAAAACAGTGAGAACATAGGTGCCGTATTGGTGGTGATTAAGGCCATAGCGGATCAAACCAATTTATTGGCTTTAAATGCGGCGATTGAAGCGGCCAGAGCGGGCGAACAAGGTCGGGGTTTTTCTGTGGTGGCCGATGAAGTCAGGCATCTGGCACAGCGTACTCAAACCTCCACTACTGAAATCGAAGCTATGATCAGTACTTTCCGTCTCAGTGCTCAGCAAGCCGTGCTGAAGATGCAGCAAAGCAGCGAATTAGGCGGAAAAACTATCGCATTCTCCGGTCAATCAAGCGAGCTGATGCAAAAAGTGAATACCTCTATTGATAAGGTGCGGGATATGAGCTTGCAGATCGCTAGTGCCGCTGAACAACAAAGCAGTGCTATTGAAGAGATTAACGTCAGTGTCAGTGTGGTGCATCAGGCGGCAGAGCATAATGCAGAGCTGGTGACGCAAGTCGCCGCTGCCAGTCAGCAACTGACAGCTATGGCAGGAACACTGGACAGTGCTGTGAAGAGGTTTCAACTGCCAGCGATTGCATGAACTAAGTTCCGGCCAGTTTCTTTTGTTTTAAGGCCAGATTTTAAATCTATGCGTCAGATGTCATTACTTAATCAATAGCCATCCAGTACAATGCGCTTCTTGAGCTGGCAAAGGTCAGCAGTAGCGAGTGGTGGTAAAAATGACCTTAAGTCCGGCGCAAAAACTGGGTGGCGCCTTTGCCGCTGGTGCTTATACCTTGTGGGGGATAGCACCGCTTTATTTTAAACAAATCGACTTTGTGCCAGCGCAGGAAATTCTGATCCACCGTGTGGTCTGGTCTTTTGTATTGCTGGTGCTGATCGTCTTTGCGATGCAGCAATGGGGCAAAGTGCAGCAGATTTTAGCTCAGCCTAAATTGGTGCTGGCTCTGCTGGGTACTTCGCTGATTTTAGGTGGTAACTGGGGTTTATTTATCTGGGCTGTGAATAACCATCATATGCTGGATGCCAGCCTGGGTTATTACATTAATCCTTTGCTGAATGTGCTGCTTGGGATGTTTTTTCTTGGTGAACGTTTACGCAAATTTCAGTGGCTGGCTTTATTGCTGGCCGCTACAGGTGTGGTGATCCAACTGGTCACTTTTGGTTCAGTACCCTGGATAGCTTTGACTTTGGCCTGTACCTTTGCGCTTTATGGTTTATTCCGCAAAAAGCTGGCGATAGATGCCATTACCGGACTATTTATTGAATCCTTGTTGTTATTGCCTTTGGCTTTGTATTACTGGTGGCAGTTTGCCGACAGCAGCGCAGTTGATTTGAGTCAAAACAGCTGGAGTTTAAACTTATGGCTGATGGCGGCGGGTTTTGTTACCACAGTACCTTTATTGCTGTTTATCGCCGCGGCTAAACGTTTGCAGCTGTCGACTATGGGCTTTTTCCAGTACATAGGCCCAAGTTTTATGTTTGTATTTGGCGTCTGGTTGTATAACGAAACGCTGACTACAGCTAAGTTGGTAACCTTCGGCTTTATCTGGCTGGCGCTAATTGTTTATTCACTGGATGCCTATCTGGCCTTGCGAAAAAAACCAGCAGTTCAGGTCCTTTAAATTACCCAAATTAATTAAAGCAGCAGCTAGGCGACAAGCGATGGCGACCCCAAGAGCATAGTGGTCTTATGCGACTGGGGCGACAGAGAGTAGTCAACAACGCTGCGGGTTTAAGTAAGAAGGGTGGGCGGACCTTTAATTTCGACTGTATTACCTTCAGGGTCCTGAATATAAATCGACGGACCCTTACCTTCGGCGCCATAACGCGATTCCACTGGCCCTGCTGTTACGCCTTTGTTCTGAAAATGCTGCTGCAGAGCTGGTGGGTCAAAAGGCTCAATACGCAAACACAAATGGTCCATATTGTGGCCCTCTGCGCCTGGCGCTTTACCACCTTGTTGTCCCAGTGGCTGCTCGACCGGCACTAAGTCAATCAGGCTATTACCTGCTCTTAACTGATACAAACCTAATTCTGTTTCCTGCCGCTCTAAACTACAACCCAATACCTGCTGATAAAAATCCAGCATCAGCTGCAGGTTTTTCACTCTAAGCACTACATGGTCTAACTGCAAAATGCGAAACATAACAGGCGCTCTTTGATGGAGTTGTCAGGTATATATACACCTAATCAGGCTTGAGCGTAGATCTCTTTAAAGCCTAACCAGCGGCGGATCAGAGGAGGGCAGTTTTGGTTGTATTGTTGCCATAACAATGCAGCGGCCTGCTGAGCCGCAGGAATAAGCTGTGCATCCCGGCTTAAATCGGCGATACGGTAACTCACCTGGCCTGTTTGTTTGGTACCAAGCAGCTCACCTGGGCCACGAATTTCCAAATCTCGTTGCGCTATCACAAAACCATCATTACTTTCTCTAAGCACTGACAAACGGGCCTGAGCCGTTGGGGATAAAGGTGCGTGATAAAGCAAAACACAATGGGAGACTGCACTGCCACGACCGACCCGGCCTCGTAACTGGTGCAACTGAGCTAAACCTAAACGTTCTGGATTTTCAATAATCATTAAGCTGGCATTAGGTACATCAACCCCCACTTCAATCACAGTGGTCGCCACCAATAAATCCAGTTCACCAGCTTTAAATTCTGCCATCACCTGCTGCTTTTCAGCGGCTTTTAAACGGCCATGCACCAAACCTATACGTAAATCCGGTAAAGCTGCTGTTAGCTCGACCGCTGTCATTTCTGCGGCCTGACATTGCAGTTGCTCTGACTCTTCAATCAAAGTACAAACCCAATAGGCTTGTCGGCCCTGATTCTGCACCACTTGCCGCACCCGCTCTGTGACTTCACCACGCCGGCTGTCTGGCAATACCACAGTAGTCACAGGAGTACGACCTGGTGGCAGTTCATCTATCACAGAAGTATCTAAATCGGCATAAGCTGTCATGGCTAAAGTGCGGGGTATAGGGGTGGCTGTCATCACCAGTTGATGTGGATAAAAGCCAGTATCCGCACCTTTTTCGCGCAGTTCCAGCCGCTGATGTACACCAAATCTGTGCTGCTCATCGATAATGACTAACGCCAGTTGCTGAAACTGCACTTGCTGCTGAAATAACGCATGAGTGCCGATCACCATCTTCGCTTCGCCACTTTGAATAGCAGCCAGTTGCAGCTGTTTTTGTTTGGCAGAGGCTTTACCCGCCAGCCAGGCAATTTGATAACCCAATGGCTCCAGCCAGGCTTTAAAGGTGTTGGCATGTTGTTCGGCTAACAACTCTGTTGGTGCCATCAAGGCCACCTGAGCACCACGGCTCAACACAGTTAAAGCCGATAATGCAGCAACCAAAGTTTTACCAGAACCAACGTCCCCTTGCACTAAACGTAACATAGGTTCGGTCTGGGCTAAATCATGGCGGATTTCGTGAATGACCCGCTGCTGGGCACCAGTTGGAGCAAAAGGTAAAGCCGCTAAAAACTCTTGGTTCTGGGTTTCATCCACCACAAAACTACGGCCTTGTTGCCCCCGGCATTGCTGGCGTAATTGCAGCATAGACAGCTGCTGCGCCACTAATTCTTCAAAAATCAGCCGTTGCTGCGCCGGATGTTGGCCTAGTTCCAGCAGTTGCAAGGAAGCATCCGGTGGTGGCCTGTGCAGGTAAAATAACGCATCGGACAAAGACCAGCTGTTCTGACCCAGCACTGGCGCTAAGTATTCAGTTGGGCTGCTGCGCTGCAGTATCTGCAAAGCTGCGTCTGTTAAATTACGCCAGCTGTTTTGTTTTAAACCTTCGGTGCTTGGGTACACAGGAGTCAGGGTTTCAGCGACATCCTGGTCCTGATCGTCTTTTAATACTTTGTATTCAGGGTGCATCATTTCAAAACCCCGCATCCCCCGTTTTACTTCACCAAAAACTCTTAAGGTGACACCTGGTGTGACGGCATTTTTTTGTGCTGCATTAAAATGGAAAAAGCGCAGGGTTAAATGACCTGAACCATCACGAATGGACACCAGCCAGCTGCGTCTTTTACCAAAGGTAATTTCGCTACTGATCACTTCGCCTTGCACTGTCGCTGTTTGCTGTGGCCATAAATCGGCTATGGGGTAGAGGCGGGTACGGTCTTCGTAACGTAAAGGCAAGTGGAACAGTAGATCCTGCACACTCTGAATACCCAGCTTATGCAGCAGCTCACTGACTTTGGCGCCAACACCTTTTAGCTGGCTGACGGATAGGCTATCCAGTGCTGTTACTGTCAAGAGAAAGACCAAACTAAGTGACTGATAACAAGCAGTTTAACCTGTGATAGCCAAGAGGCATAGCCACAGTACTGTTTTAGCTCTGTGTCAGGGCTGCTTTTGCTGTTCAGTGGGTGAGTCAGAAAGGTAAGTAGGGCCATGTTTGAGGGGATCAAAAGCATAGAGTTTTTTTACTGTACCCTCTTGCACCATAGATGCTATGGCTTGTTCGATACGGCCTTTTAACGCCAGATGTGAACTCTTTTTCGATAAACCTATGTTGATAAAACGTTTTTCCACCACGGAAAAATCAACCGGCGCTCTTTGAAATTGAAAATGCAGGTCTTTATGGTCAGCTATCACATCCAAAGAGCTTTGTGTCGGCGCAACTAATGCATCCACTCTGCCACGTTGTAACATTTCAAAGCCTGTTTCTATGCTGTCAATTTCAACATGGCGCTTTGAGGTTTTGATCAATTGCATCAGGCTGGGGTGGTAAGCGTAATTACGCACTGTGGCCAGAGTTAAAGAGGGTAATTGGTTAAAGTTGCGGATTTGGCGTTGATCACCGGCTTGTAAATACAAAGACTCAGGAATGCGTTCGTTGTAGGGCATCAGAAACATATAATCTGCCCTTTCTTCAGTAAAATTCAGATTGGTCATTAAATCCGCTTCGCCCGTCTGCATTTGGCGGAAGCAGCGGGCGGACGGTGTTTTAGGGCTGAATTGCAACTGAAAACCGGCACGTTTAGCCAGTTCATGCATTAAATCAACTGAAGGTCCGTAGGGGGCTTTGCCTGTTTCATAGGCATGAAAACGTGAGAAATGATCCAGACACCAGGTGAGTACTGGTGTCTCTGCAGCCGCTGCCAAGCGTGAAAAAGTCAGCAGCAAAACACAACACAGGATCTTATTCACTCAGTTCGCCTTACCAGACTGAAGCCGCAGTTATCCCTGTTAGTTTGTCGATGGCACTTCCATCACGCCATCAATTTCCACCTGAGCAGCACGGGGTAAAGCACTAACCTGCACAGCAGCACGAGCAGGATAAGGTGCGCTGAAATGTTTGCTCATAATTTCATTTACGGTAGCGAAGTTGGACAGATCAGTCAGAAAAATATTTACTTTGACCATATCATTTAAGCTGCCGCCAGCGGCCTGACAAACTGCAGCTAGGTTTTCAAACACCTGCTGTGTTTGTTCTGCAAAATTTTCAGATACCATTTGCATGGTGGCCGGCACTAAAGGGATCTGACCAGATAAATACACAGTAGTACCAATTTTAACGGCCTGACTGTAAGTACCAATAGCGGCAGGAGCTTTATCTGTACTGATGATCACTTTTGACATAACACCTATTTCCTTCTGTAAACTTTAAGTACTTCAGGCAAGACACGGATTTTGCGCATGACGTTGGCTAAATTAATCCGGTCACGCACAGATAAAGTGATTTTAATCACATATTCGCCTGTGTCTCTGTCGTCGGTCGACAAGTCCTGAATGTTGGAATCCTGTGAAGCTATCACTGTAGTCAGTTTAGCCAACACGCCGGGTTGGTTGACAATAAAGACCCGGATATCACATAAAAACTGTTTATCGCCGGTTTTATCCCATTTCACCGGGAAGTATTTACCCGGCTCTTTTTCCCAGCCACGAATATTGCGGCATTCAACGCGGTGCACGTTCAGGCCTTTACCTGGTGTTGCGTTGGCGGCAATTTCATCACCAGGAATAGGGCGGCAACATTTGGCGAAGGTTAATAACATACCTTCAGAGCCAATAATAAAAGCTTTGGTTTTCTGATTCGCCGGATTTTCTGCAGGCAAAGCTTCTTCACCCGAATCAAAACCACCCATTAAACGACGGGCGACAGCTATAGGTAGTTGATTGCCTAAACCAATTTCAACCAGCAGTTCATCCAGCGATTTTTGCGTGGTGCTTTGCAGTACCTGTTCAATACGTTCTGGCGGAATATTTTCCAGTTTGACGTCACCCAAAGCTGAAGTCAGTAAACGTCGGCCTAAGCCAACAGCTTCACTCAATTGCTGCTTTTTCAGATAGTTACGAATACCTAAAATAGCGCGGCTGGTGACTACGTGGTTCAGCCAGTTGGCATTAGGTTTACCACCTGGGCTGGTAATAATTTCTACCGTCTGGCCAGTTTCCAAAGGTTTATTCAGTGGGTAAGGTTTGCGATCAACCCGGGCGCCGACACATCTATTGCCTATGTCGGTATGCACTGTGTAGGCAAAATCGACCGCATTGGCACCAATAGGTAATTCAACAATCTGACCTTTAGGGCTGAATACATACAGCTCATCCGGGTAGAGTTCGGATTTGACGTTTTCAACAAATTCGTAGGTGTTGCCCGAGCTTTGTTGCAGCTCAAGTAAACTTTGCATCCAGCGCTGGGCACGGATTTGCGCCGTGGTATTTTTATTTTCGCCTGCACCTTTGTACGACCAGTGGGCTGCTATCCCTTTGTCGGCCATTTCATCCATTTCACGGGTACGCATCTGAATTTCCACCGGAATACCGTGTGGACCAATTAAGGACGTATGCAAGGACTGGTAACCGTTTTGTTTGGGGATAGCGATATAGTCTTTAAAGCGACTTTCAATTGGCTTAAACAGGTTATGTACTACACCCAAGACGCGATAGCAGTTGTCGATGCTGTTAATCAGCACGCGGAAACCGTAAATATCCATCACATCGTTAAACATCAGCTCTTTGCTTTTCATCTTACGATAGATGCTATACAGATGTTTTTCGCGGCCTGCGACTTCAGCTTCAATACCGGCGGCTTTAATACGCTGTTCTATTTCTGACTGAATGCGTTCAATAATTTCTTTGCGGTTACCACGAGCCTGTTTGACTGCAGTTTCTAAAGCACGATAACGCATTGGGTATAAAGCGCGGAAGCCCCAGTTTTCCAGCTCGTTTTTAATATTGTGAATACCCAAACGGTTGGCGATAGGAGCATAGAGTTCTAAAGTTTCACGGGCAATACGACGGCGTTTTTCTGGTTTGAGTGCACCTATGGTGCGCATATTATGAGTGCGGTCGGCCAGTTTAATTAAGATAACGCGGATATCCTGCGTCATCGCCATAAACATTTTTTGCAGATTGGTAACTTCGAACTCTTTGATATCTTTAAATTTTACTTTATCGAGTTTACTGACACCCTGTACCAGTTCGGCCACTGTTTCACCAAACAAACGGGTTAAATCTTCTTTGCTGACTGGGGTGTCTTCAATCACATCATGTAATAACGCAGCCATTAAGGTTTCATAATCCATCCGCATTTCGGCGAGGATACTGGTGACTGCAACAGGATGGGTAATGTAAGGTTCGCCGCTGGAGCGAATTTGTGGCGCGTGCGCGTCACGGGCGACAACATAAGCCTGTTGCACCAGAACGACCTGCTCAGGTGGCAGGTAAGCACTGATTTGATTTTTCAGGCCTTCAAACAGATACATCCGAAACTCCCCAATACGCACAACGCTTTGGCGTGTTCCTTTGAATATACGTGGATTTCAAGCTATTGCCAACGGCCGGATACCGTTGGCAGGGGGTACAGGCTCAGATTATTCGTCAGAACCGATAATTGCAGCAACTGCAGCCATCTCTGACGCTTCTTGCTGTAACTGTTCACGGCGTTCTTGCTGGTCCAGAATACCGTTGGTGATAAAACCTTTTTCGATTTCACGCAAAGCTACTACTGTAGGCTTGTCGTTTTCAGGATCAACCATTGGCTCTTTGCCTTCAACAGCTAACTGACGGGCACGACGTGAGGCCACCAGAATTAAATCAAAGCGGTTACCAATTTTATTTACTGCATCTTCAACTGTTACGCGAGCCATCTGCCACTCCGGTTAATCTGGGTCTGAATAAAGACCGCATAGTCTACTCTATTTCGTTTCGTTCGCCAACAGGCCAGAAATTAACTTCTGTTGCCGTATCGCCTGCTTCTGCTGTTTTAAGCGCTGAGTTTGAATAATGCCGGAAAACTGCTTCAACGCCAGCTGCAGATCATCATTGACTACCCAATAATCGTATTCATCGGCATGACTGATTTCGTCCTGAGCTTTCGCCATGCGTCCTGCAATGACTTCTGCACTATCCTGACCGCGTTGATTCAGGCGTTGCTCTAAAGCTTCGACACTAGGTGGCAGAATAAAAATGCTGGTGACAAAAGGCAGTTGCTGTTTGATTTGGCGGGCACCTTGCCAGTCGATATCTAAAAACACATCTATACCCTGCGCCAGTTTATCGGCCAAAGCGGCTTTGGATGTGCCGTAATAATTGCCAAACACTTCAGCCCATTCAATAAACTGGTCTTGTTCAATCAGTTGTTTAAAGGTTGGAACATCAGTGAAATGATACTGCACACCGTTACTTTCGCCCGGACGTGGCGAGCGGGTGGTGTGAGACACACTCAGCTGCATATCGGCATGTTGCTTTAACAGCGCATTGATCAGCGTGGATTTTCCCGCCCCGCTTGGCGCTGAAATAATAAATAAGTTACCTAATAAGTCCTGCATGCCTGCCACCTTCTACAATCAAAAGGCGATTTTAGCCGCATCGTTGTGGTGCTGCCAACAGCTGATAGGTTTTTTCGCTGCGATGTTGCGCAACGAGTATCATCAATAGGTCATAGTTGTGCTGGCATACTGCCTGTATTGAATTTTAATGGTTCAAAGAGATTGAGTCTCTTTGAAGACTAAGGAGCAAAAAATGGCATTAAAAGATATTCTTCCAGGCAAGCTTGGTTTTGGTACGGCGCCGCTCGGCAATATGTTCCGCGATATTCCTGAACCGGAAGCACGAGCTACCGTAGATGCAGCCTGGAATGACGGTATCCGTTATTTTGATAACGCGCCTTTTTATGGCGCAGGTCTGGCGGAAATCCGTATGGGCGATGCGCTGGCAGACAAGCCACGGCAGGACTATGTGATTAGCACCAAAGTGGGCCGGCTGGTGCTGGACGAAATTGAAGATGTCAGTGCCCGTGATTTAGGTGAAAAAGGCGAAGTGTTTAAATACGGCCGCCCAAATAAAATCGTCAACGACTACTCAGCAGATGCAACGATGCGCTCTATTGAAGACAGTCTGAAGCGGCTGAAAACCGATCATATTGAAATTGTCTGGGTGCATGATGTAGCACAGGATTTTTTTGGTGATGAATGGCTAGGTATGTTTGAAAGCGCCCGCAAAGGTGCCTTTAAAGTGCTGGATAAACTGCGTGATGAAGGGGTGATTAAAGCCTGGGGTTTAGGCGTCAATAAAGTCGAGCCTATAGAACTGCTGCTGGATCTGGAGGAACCTCGTCCTGATGGTTTTTTACTGGCTGGACGTTACACCCTGCTGGACCATGAAAGGGCTTTGCAGCGGGTGATGCCAAAAGTCACAGAACGTGGTTTGGGTATAGTCGTAGGTGGTCCATACAGCTCAGGTGCTTTAGTCGGAGGCCCGAACTTTGAATATGCACCTGCCTCAACAGCCATCTTAAACAAAGTGGCGAAGATCAAAGCACTGGCGGACAGATACGGCATAAGTATGAAAGCCGCTGGTTTACAGTTTGCTTTGGCAAATCCTGCAGTGGCCGCTGTAATACCAGGAGCCAGTAAACCAGGTCGTATTATTGAAGACAGTACGGCGTTAAAAGAGAGTGTACCTGCTGACTTCTGGCGTGAGCTGCGTCACGCAGGCCTGGTGCATCCAGATGCGCCACTGCCCATTAAGGACTAATTCGGGGTCAGTAAAAGACACTCTTTAAAGCTAAAAATCCACAGAGCAACTGTGGATTTTTACTTTATGCGCTAGAGCAAAGATCTATCAGCGGCTTTTGGCTTTCACCGACAAAGTTAAAGTGAATTTCGCCATCAGCTCGTCGCCATGCAAAGAAGGGCAGGTGACATCAATAGTCACTGACTGATTAATCCGCTCTCCTGTATCCAGTGATTGTTGGATCATCTGGTCTATTAAAGCGCCGTCGTTGCTAATGAAATGCACTGCAGCTTCAGGGCGTTTTAAAAACTCGCCTTGCACGTCTTTAAAGGCAAAATGGATATTCAGCTTTTTCTGCCGTGCTTTGTAAAAGACTAAAAAAGCACCGGCTAAATCTGCACCTATGGCCAGAGCACCAAAATAAATACTGCCCAAATGGTTTTTGGTATGGCGATGGTGTGGCATCCGGATCACAGTGCGTGCATCTGTTAATTCCAGAATTTTTGGCTTACAAAAACCAATCAGCGGGATATAACGAAATCCAAACCACCAGAGTTGTAAGTTGGCTTTAGTTAAGGCGTTCATAAAAAGAGACTCCAGAATTCAACTGGTCGGAGCTTATCATTCTGGTTGCGATAGTGCGAATTTTTGCTGCCATTGTCGCTCAAAATTCGCTTTGGCTTGTTGGCGCTGCTCGACACACCAGACCATTTGTCTGCTGTCGCGTACACCAAAACATTGTTTAGGTTCGGAGTAATACTCCAGCCATGCCTGTAGTTTTTTACCCTGATAAGGTGCTTTAACTGAAATCGAGCTGACATAAAGCTCTGGGCCTTTGGCAATATCTGCCAAGGCATCCGGGGGATTTTTAGTTTTGGCTGTTTTTTTGGCCTCTGATTTTTTGGCTTTGGGTTTTTGCGGATCAGAAGCAGAGACTGGTTTTTGGCAAAACTGGTCCAGCTGTTTTTCCAGCTGGCGCTGATCCAGACTTAGCTGCTCTGCTTCTTTTAAGCTGTAACCCGAGCTGATTTTTTGTTCCAGCTGCTGCAGTTTTTTGGTCGCTTTCTCGCAATCAGCTTCCGGCCATTGGCTTTGAGCCAACAGGGTAAAACTGCAACAAAACAACAAACACAAAAGCGGTTTCATCCTGAACTCCGCCTGTTAATAAATGGTTAAATAACTATAGGTGGTTTTGTCTGCTTTGCTGCTTATTTTTCGGTAGAAAATTTCTGTTTATATAAGGCGCTGACCCATTCAACAAATACCTTTACCCGTGGCGACAATTGGTTATGTTGCGGATAGAGCACATGCACAGGCAAAGCCGGACTTTGCAGATGACTTAGAATTTGCACTAAATCGCCAGACTCCAGATAACGTTTGATCCGAAAGTTGGGGACCTGAATAATACCGCAGCCTGCCAAAGCTGCGGCGGTGTATGATTCGGCGTCATTAACCGATAACCAGCCTTTAGCCGGAAAATCCTGCTCTGCACCTTCTATCAAAAAACTAAAAGGGTAGCTGACGTTGTGATCACTGGAGAAAAAGCCCACGGCCTGATGCTGGCTCAGCTGTTCCGGTTGCATAGGCACACCATGCTGTTGCAGATAAGCCGGACTAGCGCATACCACTTGTGGCAAAGCAGCCAGCTTTTTGCCCACTAAAGTGGAATCTTTGGGCACACCTATCCGCACCACCAGATCAATACTTTCGCGCACCAAATCTACCAGCCTGTCACCAGTGCTGATGGCGATATCCAGCTGCGGATAAAATGCTCTGAATTGCGGCAACGCTGGAATAATAATTTGTGCTGCATGCACCCCATGCAAGCCCAGACGTAATAAGCCGGCAGGGTTGGCTGCAACAGTATTCAGGCTGGCTTCGGCGTCGTCTAACTCAGACAAAATGCGAACACAGCGCTGATAAAAAGCCTGGCCATCCAAAGTAGGTTTGACCTGACGGGTGGTGCGTTCTAACAGGCGGCTATTCAGACGCTGCTCTAACTGCTGCATAGCGTAAGTTGCGGTAGCGCGTGGGATTTGTAATACACCGGCGGCCTGAGTAAAACTGCCCAGTTCGACGATTTTACAGTACAGCTTTAAGCTATCGAACTTGTCCATTCTCTGGCCTTTTAAGGTTATTGTTCGCTCTGGTTGAATTATGTTATCAATTTTCGTGTATTTATCCAGTTATCCGGCAAATCTAAAGTAACTCCCATTCAGACACCGCAAGGGTGACTTAACCGGGAGAACAGCTATGAAGACCTCAATCAAAACTGCACTAGTCACAGGCGCCTCCAGAGGCATAGGTAGAGCCATTGCTTTGCGTTTAGCAGAGGATGGTTTTGCTGTGGTAGTGAATTATGCCGCAGGACAGGAAAAAGCTGAGCAGGTGGTGGCGCAAATTCAGCAAGCGGGTGGCCGCGCTGTTGCAGTACAGGCTGATGTGGCTGACGCTGCTGCGGTCGAGCAGTTATTTGCTACTGCAAAATTACATTTCGGCCGGGTGGATGTAGTAGTGAACAGCGCTGGAATTCTAACGAATGTGTCGATAGCAGATTGCAGCACCGAACAATTTGCACAGTTAGTTCGCACCAATTTAACCGGTGCTTTTTGTGTGCTGGGCAGTGCAGCCCGCCATATCAACCAGGGCGGTCGCATTATTGCGTTATCGACCAGCGTGATAGGAAAAGCCTTACCAAGTTACGGTCCTTATATCGCCACCAAAGCCGCTGTTGAGGGTTTGGTTCATGTGCTGGCTAACGAGTTACGTGGTTTAAACATTACTGTGAATGCTGTAGCTCCTGGTCCTGTGGCTACAGAGCTGTTTTTAAATGGTAAGTCGGACGAATTAATCCAACAAATGGCGAAACTGGCTCCGCTGGAGCGCTTAGGCACGCCTGAAGATATTGCAGCTGTGGTGTCTATGTTAGCTGGCCCAGATGGCGCTTGGATTAACTCGCAAGTGATCCGTGTGAATGGCGGCATGGTGTAAAGCAACAGCTTCAGGAGCAAAACTAATGACTCTATTTAAAACCAACTCAGCGGCCTTTATTGACGAGAAGGCCGACGATAAGACAGACGTTCAGGAAGGCTTGATTTTTCCTTCGTTGGGGGCCTTTTACAGCAAACTTGAACCCGTTTTTTATGCGTTACTGCGTTTTGTTTTCGGTAGTGTGATCTTCACTCACGGCCTGCCCAAGGCATTGGGGATCTCCCATGGTTCCATGGCTGACCCTATGGCTGGCTCCACCCATTTGATCCAAAATGTGATGGGATTACCTTTTGCTCCACAGTTAGCCTTTCTGGTTATGCTGCTCGAAACCCTCGGCGCATTGATGCTCGCTATCGGCCTCTGGTCACGTCTTGTTGCTTTGGCCATCACTATTCAAATGATCGGAATTTGTTATGCGCTAGGCCCTACCTGGCCCTGGATTGATCGGGGTATTGAATATCCGGCGCTGATGGCTTTTCTGGCTTTGTATATCGCAGCGCGTGGCAGCGGCAGTTTTTCTGTGGACCACAAACTCAGGGTTTCAATTTGATGCCTGCACTATTCAACTAGTAATAATCAGGAGGTGAACTATGACTAATTTAAATCAGAAATTAATAGCTGTAGTGCGGGAAGCGACTATAGCCACTGCAGCTGCCACTTTATGTGCGCTGGTTTTGCAAGTGCCAGTCTGGGCTATGTTTATCGGCTGGATTGCGTTTTTTACCCGCGGTATGACAACCAAAGATGGTGTGATTAACTTGCTAACGGTCTGGATAGGAATAGCCATTGGTATAGCCGCAGGTCAACTGACCAGTGTGTTAACACCACTGACAGGAGAGGGGACTTTGAGCCTGGTGGTTTTTGTAGTGGCTCTTGTGGTGTTGTCTTTGCGTTATATGCCAGTCATTAACAATTTATTGGGGTTATTTTTAGGCTTGGTTAGTTTTTTTGCGTCGCACCAGCCACCAAACTTCGAGACATTTTTCACTTTAGCTTTGGCTGCAACTGTTGGGATAATGGCCGCGACCTGCCTGAGACTGCTGCAACACAAAACAGTGGCAGCGCATTAAAAGAGTGCGGGCTGGTCGTTGATAATGTAGATCAGGGGGGCCTCCTCTGGTCTGCTTTTTTTTGCGCCTGAACGCATTGACTGATCCTTTAGGGAACCCAAATCGTTTAGCTTGTCAGAATGCTACAAAATATTGAATCAGCAAAAGAAACAGTGCTGTCACTTTAGCCGCTATTCGGTATGCTAAGTGGTGGCTACAGGCTGTTTTTACTACAAAATTAAACGGAGTTTTTTGCATGAAATTGGTAAAGCTAGCTGTGGTATCCAGCCTTTGGCTGAGCTGTGCTGTGGTGGCGCAACAAGGCCCTGCTGTGCCGGTCAAAACGGCTTTAGTGCAACAGCAGAGCGTGCCTGTGTGGATCCGGGCCATAGGGCAAGTGAAAGCACAGCAAAGTGTTGAAATTCGCCCTCAGGTCGATGGCATATTGCAGCGTATTCTGGTGGAAGAAGGCCAGTTGGTGAAAGCTGGTGATCTGTTGGCGGTGATTGATGATCGCAGTATTAAAGCCGCTTATGAACAAGCCAAAGCTCAGTTAGCTGTAGTGCAAGCGCAGCTCGATGTGGCGCGACTGGATTTAAAACGTTATCAGAACCTGCGGAAAGATCAGGCGGTATCGGCGCAGATGGCCGATCAGCAACAGGCCACAGTGCAGCAATTGGAAGCACAACTGCGCAGTGTACAGGCGACTATCAATGCACAACAGGTGGAGTTGTCTTATACCCAAATTGTCTCGCCAATATCAGGTCAGGTCGGTATACGTAATGTCGATGCAGGTAACTACATCAGAATTAGTGACGCCAGTAGTTTATTTTCCGTAGTGCAGTTGGACCCTATCAGCATTGAAATCTCTTTGCCGCAGTCGCGTCTACCAGAGTTACAGCTGTTGACGCAGCAAATCCGCCAGAAACAAACTGTGCCTGTGTTGGCTTATTTAAAAGAAGGTGCAGATCCTTTAGCACAAGGCCAGCTGACAGTAGTGGACAACAGAGTGGCTTCAGCGACTGGGACTATCAGAGTCAAGGCCGATTTTGCCAATCCGGACGCGGCTTTATGGCCAAGCCAGTCTGTGGTCATTGCTCTGCAAAGCAAAGTGTTAGACAAAGCTTTAACTATTCCGGCAAAAGCTTTACAGCAAGGCCCTGAAGGCGCTTTTGTCTGGTTTGACGAGAAAGGTAAAGCGGCCACTGCAGCTGTTGAAGTGGTATTGCAGGAAAAAAATCAGGTGGTAGTGACTGGGCTCACTGCAGGTCAGCAGATAATAGTGGATGGCCAGAGCCGTTTGCGTAAAGGCGCTGAACTGAAAATTCTGACTGACGCGCCTCAAACTGCAGCTGCGGAGCAATAAAAATGAAAAGCCGCAGTATTTTTGCCTGGTGTATGGATCACCCCATAGGCACAGTGTTACTTACTTTTGCCTTGGTGTTATTGGGTATTCTGGCTTTTCCGCGTTTATCTATTGCACCTTTACCTGAAGCGGATTTCCCTACCATTCAGGTGAATGCCCGTTTGCCGGGGGCCAGTGCCGAAACTATGGCATCTTCCGTTGCTACACCTTTGGAAGTGGCATTAAGTTCGGTGCCCGGTATTACCGAAATGACCTCAAGCAGCGCCCTGGGATCGGTAGAAATTACGCTGCAATTTGTGCTGGAAAAAGATATCGATACTGCAGCGCAGGAAGTGCAGGCTGCTCTGAATCAGGCGGCAGGCCGTTTGCCTGATATGCCAAATTTACCGACCTGGCGTAAGGTCAATCCGGCTGATAGTCCTATTTTAATTATTGGTGTCACCTCTGAAACTTTATCCCGCACTGAAATCAGCGACTTAGCCGAAACCGTACTGGCGCGTCAAATGACCCAAATTAACGGCGTGGGTGAGGTCTTTATTGGTGGCCAACAAAAACCAGCCATTCGGATTCAGGCCAAACCTGAAGTGTTAGCAGCTGCTGGTTTAACCCTGGCGGATATTCGTGCCGCAGTGCAACGCGCCAGTGTCAATTTACCTAAAGGTGCCTTGTTTGGTGATAACAGAGTGTCGACTCTGACAGTAAATGACCAGATATTTTCTGCCGATGAATATGCTGATCTAATCGTCAGTTACAACGACGGCGCTCCTGTGTATTTGCGCGATGTAGCTAGTGTGAAACTCGGCGCTGAAAACGACTTTGTACAAATTTGGCCCAATGGCGAATCTGGTGTTGCCTTAATTATTCGCCGCCAGCCTGGTGCCAATATAGTAGCCACAGCGGATCGTATCAGTGCCGCTTTACCTCAACTGACCGCTGCTTTACCGGCTGATGTTAAAGTCGAAGTCTTTAACGACAGAACCCGGACTATCCGCTCTTCGTTGCATGAAGTAGAACTAACACTAGCTATCGCTGTGATACTGGTTATAGCTGTGATGGCGGCGTTTTTACGCCAGTGGTCCGCCACCTTAATAGTCTCCGCTGTGCTTGGTGTGTCTTTGATTGGTACCTGCGCTTTTATGTACCTGGCAGGCTTTAGCCTGAACAACCTCACCTTGGTGGCTATTGTCATAGCTGTTGGTTTTATTGTCGACGATGCCATAGTGGTGATTGAAAACATACACCGCCACTTAGAAGCAGGCGAAACCAAAAGAGTTGCAGCGCTGAAAGGTGCTCAGGAAATTGGTTTTACCGTGGTGTCTATCAGTGTGTCTTTAGTGGCGGCTTTTATTCCGCTGCTATTTATGGGGGGCATTATAGGCAAGCTGTTTTTAGAGTTTTCGTTAACTGCCACTGCCGCCATTTTGATTTCAGTGGTGGTGTGTTTAACGCTGGCACCGACTTTGGCTTCGATTTTTATGGATAAAGCGCCAGCTCATGATCCAAACAAGCCGGGCTTTTTTGACCGCTTAGTCAAAGGTTATGACAAAGTACTGACCTGGGCTTTGGATCATCAGCGCATTATGCTTGGTGTGTTTTTTCTGACGGTCGCAGGCAGTGTCGCCAGCTTTATGGCAATACCCAAAGGCTTTTTTCCACTGCAGGACACGGGTTTTGTGATAGGTATCACTCAGGCTGCTTCTGATATTTCTTATGAAGATATGGTGGCTAAACATAAGCAAATGGAAGCTATCCTGAAAAATGATCCGGATATCACAGGGTTTAACCATCTGGTCGGGGGCAACAATTCCACCGGTTCAGGCCGTGTTTGGGTAGTGTTAAATGATCCTGATGATCGTGATGCCAGCGCCAGTGAAATTATCGACCGTCTACGGCCGCAATTTGCACAAATACCAGGTTTTCAGGTGTTTTTACGGGCCGCTCAGGATATTAACCTGGGTTCTGGCCCTGGTCGGGCTCAATACAGTTATGTACTCAAAGCCTTAAGCAGTGAAGAACTGGCAACCTGGACTCAGGCACTGACGGCAAAACTGCGGCAAAACCCTATGTTTACCGATTTATCCAACGACTTGCAGTGGGACGCCAATATTATCAAGCTGGAGCTGGACCGGCAGGAAGCAGCGCGTTTAGGTTTTGCCGCTGCTGATTTGGATCAGGCTTTGTACGATGCTTTTGGTCAGCGCCAGATTAACGAATACCAGACAGAAACCAACCAGTACAATGTGATACTGGAGCTGGATCCTGCGCAGCGTGGCACAGCAGAAAGCCTCAACTATTTCCACTTACGTTCACCCACTACAGGTGAAATGGTGCCTTTATTGGCTTTTGCGAAAGTACTGCCTGCCACCAGTGGTCCTGTGGTTATTGCGCACAATGGCATGCAACCTGCCGCGAATTTGTCCTTTAACCTGGCTGCTGGTGTGGCGTTGGGCGATGCAGTGAATGCTCTGGAGCAAGCCCGTATAGAATTACAGATGCCAGCCTCAGTGGTTGGTTCTTTTCAGGGCGCAGCTCAGGCGTTTCAGGATTCTTTGGCTACTCAACCTCTGCTGATTTTCACTGCTTTATTGGCGGTTTATATCATTTTAGGTGTGTTGTACGAGAGTTTTGTTCACCCCCTGACGATTTTGTCTACCTTACCTTCAGCTGCTATTGGTGCCATTTTATTGCTCTGGGCCTGGCAACTGGATTTCTCCATTATGGCGCTTATAGGCATTATCCTGCTGATAGGTATAGTGAAGAAAAACGGTATTCTGATGGTCGACTTTGCGTTGCAAGCTCAGCGTGAACAAGGTTTGTCCGCTAAAGATGCAATACATCAGGCCTGTCTGGTTCGGTTCCGTCCTATTATGATGACGACATTAGCCGCTATTTTAGGTGCTGTGCCTTTAATGATGGGTTTTGGTACTGGTGCAGAACTGCGTGTGCCTTTAGGTGTTGCAGTGGTAGGGGGGCTGGCTTTTAGTCAGGTCTTAACGCTGCTGACAACTCCTGTTGTGTTCCTCGCATTAGATAAAGCCTTCTTGCAAAAGAAATAACTAATTCGGGTCAGAGTAAAATTAGGTCCTTGGCTTTAATTTTACTCTGACCCGAATTAACTGGTAGCGCTATCATTTTTACAAATTCTGTACTTCCCTCATCATTCTGATTAAAAAAAACACAAAAACTGCCCATTAATTCAGCTTATTCTTTAGTCGTATCCTATCGCAAAAGATCCGGATCTCAGCTTGTTTTCACAAAAAAGATCTAAATAATGGTTGCGCAATCATTTATCTGGGGCTAATTTATCGCCCAGGCTTAGCCTTGGTATGAAAAGCAAGCGGAAGAAATCAATTCAAATAGCAATCCCTAGGGGAGATGCCCTGGATTTCTTTTCGCTTGAACTGATACCAAATAAAAAAAATCAACAGGTGTTAGCGCTGTCATGCTGACAAAAACATCCAGACAGGATAGGGGAATCAAAGTGAAAGTCTTAAAATTAAAACCGTCGTACTTACTGACTACGCTGGCACTCTGCAGTGCTTTTGGTGTAGCTGCACAAGTCGCTGAAACTGCAAAAACCAGCGATGGCAAAGATGATGAAGGTCGTGCTATTGAAGTTATTCAAATCAGCGCGACCAAAAGGGTAACCACCTTACGTGAAACACCGCTTGCTGTGACTGCCTTTGACCAGAAAACTCTGGACGACAACCATGTGGCACAGCTGGATGATTTACAGGGCATAGTGCCTAGTTTACAAATCGCTCAAAACGGTACTCAAAATACGCCTATGGTGTATGTGCGTGGTATTGGTTCTTCTGATCAAACTGAAAGTGGTGACCCTGCAGTCGCTTTCCACATTGATGGTGTGTATTCAGCTCGTTCTCAGGGCGCTTCAGCTTTGATGTTTGATTTAGAGGGGGCTGAAATTTTACGTGGTCCGCAAGGCACTTTGTTTGGCCGTAACGCCACAGGTGGAGTAGTGAACTTACACACTGCCAAAGCCCGTCTGGATGGTTTTGATGCCAATGCTGAAATCACCCTAGGCAATTACGACCGCCGCGCTATGCGTGGTATGGTCAATATTCCATTAAGCGATACCTTAGCTGTGCGTGTTGCAGCTGCTGTTGATCAATCTGAAGGTGTAGTGGATTTCCTGCCTGGTTCAGCCATGGGTGAAAAATACGGTTCAACCGATTTGGCCGCTGCGCGTTTCAGTGCTTTTTACCAGCCATCTGACAAGTTTGATTTAACCTTATCCTA
>JAHIWM010000220.1 GCA_018815765.1 Gammaproteobacteria bacterium
CACAGCTGCTACTGCTGCTTTTCCTGGCTGGTCTGGTCTTACTGCGGCTGAACGTTCTGCCAAGCTTATGCGCTGGAGTCAGTTGATGCTGGAGCATCAGCATGACTTAGCACGTATTTTAACTCTGGAGCAAGGCAAACCCTTAGATGAAGCCGCGGGCGAAATAAGCTACGGCGCCTCTTTTGTCAGTTGGTTTGCTGAAGAAGCCAAACGTATGAATGGTGACATTATTCCGGCACCTAAAGCTAACCAGCAAATACTGGTGCTAAAACAAGCCATAGGAGTAGTGGCCGCTATTACGCCGTGGAATTTCCCCAATGCGATGATTTTACGTAAAGCCGCTGCGGCTTTGGCTGCCGGTTGTACTTTTGTAGTCAAACCTGCAGAGCTGACACCATTATCGGCCTTGGCCTTGGCTGAACTCGCGACCCGTGCCGGTATTCCGGCAGGTGTGTTTAATGTTGTCACAGGTACAGATGCCAAAGCCATAGGTCAGGTACTGACCAAAGATAGTCGTGTGGCCAAATTCAGTTTTACCGGCTCCACCCCTGTCGGCAAAACTTTGTTAGCCCAGTGCGCTTCTACCGTAAAAAAAGTCTCGATGGAACTGGGTGGCAACGCACCTTTTATTGTATTTGATGATGCCGATTTAGCCGCTGCGGTGCAGGGGTTACTGGCCGCCAAATTCCGTAATGCCGGTCAAACCTGTGTCTGCGTCAATAGAGTGTTTGTGCAGCGCCCTGTGTACGATGCCTTTTTAGCTCAATTGATTAAAGCCACTGCGCCTCTAAAACTAGCGCCAGGTTTGGAAGCAGGTTGCCAGATAGGACCACTGATTAATCAGGCCGCTGTGGATAAAATAACCCGCTTGTTGGATCAGGCTCTGGATCAGGGTGCTGAACTGCTGTTAGGTGGCGCTATAGATGCCGACTTAGGGCCGTTGTTTTTCCAGCCCACTATAGTCACAGACGTCACAGCCGATATGCAAATCAGTCAGACCGAAATTTTTGGCCCTGTGCTTTGTATCAGTGTGTTTGATACCGAGCAAGAAGCGATAGCGCTTTCTAACAATACACCAACAGGCCTTGCCAGCTATTTTTACAGCCGCGATATAGGCCGGATTTTCCGTGTCGCTAAAGCATTGGACTACGGCATGATAGGCATCAATGAAGGTTTAATCTCCAACGCAGCCGCGCCTTTTGGTGGAGTCAAAGAGTCAGGTTTAGGCCGCGAAGGCTCTAGCTATGGGTTGGATGATTTTACTGAATTAAAGTATTTGTGTTTGGGTGGATTGGGCTGAGTGCATAGTGAGTTGAGTGCATAAAGTCAAAAGCCCGGTTGTGATACCGGGCTTTGGTTTAAATCAGTTTAATACATCAATCAGTACATCAGTGATCACAGCTGTAGCGATAGACACTAATACCACATCAGTGCCAACCACTTGCCATTCATACCCCTGATGTTGCGGTAATTCAGCCAGCATAGCCGCAGGCACAGACTTCTTCGCAATACCTGGTGGCAGCGGTTTACCTCTGGCCAGATTTTTACGGATACCTGGCGGTAGCGCACTTTGACCAGTCAGCTTATATCGTTTTGCCAGGGCGCGTGCATCCGTCACACTAATCCCTGCACTGACGGTGATATCAGCCGGGTTTAGTTCAGTAACCTTATTTTTGCCCTGATGTTTTGCATGCTTTTCCGCCGCTTTGCCTTTATGTTCATGCTCTTTGTCAGCGTCAGCCGCTATCACTTGCTGCGTTAATAAGGGGGCAATTAAAGCCACCCACAATGTAGTTCGTGCATTCATGTTGTTTAGCCTAAAGATCCAGTTGTTCTTTAGCATAGCCAACAAAACTGGATACCGGCTGAATGAAGTGAGTATAAAGCAGTACCTTAATGGGCCAGCCTGACACCATTCCCTGCTGCTACAGCACGGTTTCTGCCAGCTGCTTTGGCCTGATATAAAGCTGCATCAGCGCGTTTTAAAGTATCAGACCAATTCAAGTCACAGTTAAAATCTGCGCTGGCAATACCAAAACTGGCACTGAGTTTCAGCTCGCCAACACTGCTATGAAAAACATGGCGACTAATCAGTCCTATCAAGTCCTCGATAGGTTTTAACGCTTGTGTTTCAGTTTTTCCGGGCAATACCAGCACAAACTCTTCGCCCCCCAACCGCATCAGGTGAGCTTGTTCTTCGGTGAAATAACCACGCAGCATGGCTGAAAATAACACAAGACATTCATCACCTACAGGATGGCCATATTGATCGTTGATCAGTTTGAAATGATCCAGATCGGCAATAGCCAAAGTGAAAGCGCTTTGCTGGCGTTTAGCTCTTGGCCACTCTTCTTCTATGACGTCATGAAAATGGCGACGGTTAAACAGCCCTGTTAATTCATCCACTAAGGTAAGGCGACGTAATTCAGTTTCACTGCAATACAAGTCATATTCCACCTGAATTTGCTGCTTATATTCTGCAGCGGCTCTTTTAGCGGCAGCGTAGAGGTAAAGTGAAAACAAGATCAGTGTTAACGAAGTTTGCCAGCCATCAGAGGTAAAGCCAGACCACAACGCGACAGGGGCAAATAGCAGCGCAATATTGAATAAATTCAAACGTAAGTCCATAGCGTAAGCCTGAACACTGGCAGAACCATAGGCTATGGTGCATAGATAAACCACCAGAATCGCGCCGGAAGAAATACCTTCGTCAAAGCTCAATATAAAGACGGCAAATAAACTCCAAAGCAAGGAGCCAGCACCTATCAACAGCCAGTGGCTCCAATACCAGCGCCTGAACTGCCCAACTTTTGGATCAACAGGGGCCTTGTTGAGTCTGCGCAACACCATCATCAGCACAAACAACAGCATGACAGGCACGTAAACACCATAATGCGGCCTCAACCAGACATCGGGTAAACAAATCAGTGCCGCACCTAAAATATAAAACAAGGGGCCTATTTGCGAGCGCTGATACAAATCACCAGCCAGTCGCCTCAAACGATAAGCTTTGTGTCTTTCAGGTAAAAACCCTTCCATGTGCTGATTCATAGCAAACTACTTAACAAAATCTTATCGCCTTATGATGCTGCCAGCCTGAAACCTTGCTGACAAGTGATCTTTTAAGACTTAGGCGCATCCGCCACCGAATCCCTTTCTACCAACTGCGGTATAAATAAATGTGTGCGGTGCTCTGGTTCTATGCTGGTATCACTAAGTTGTATTGCCAGCTTAGTGGCATAGCTGGCCATTTCTTCTATCGGATAATGCATGGTGGTTAAACGGGGGCGGCAGGCTCGGCTGACGATGAGATCGTCAAAACCTATCACAGATACATCTTCCGGTACGCGCAGGCCAGCGGCAAATAAGGCGTGAATGGCACCTATCGCCATTAAGTCGTTGTAAGCCAACAATGCGGTGAATTTAATGCCTTTATTCAGTAAGGCCTGAACAGCTTGCTCGCCACCTTCCATATTGGCGGTGGACTCTTCAATAGCAGCTTCAGCTAACTGCAAACCGGCCAGTTTGAGTGATTCACGAATGCCCTGCAGCCGAAAACCCGGATCGCCGTTTTGGTAAATACTGGTGATCACTGCAAAGTTTTTATGGCCTCTATTGATTAAATAATCCGTCGCCTGACGCGCGCCTGCGACGTTATCCAGCCAGACGCAACGGTTGGCAATAGCGGGCATATAGCGGTTGATTAGCACCAGGCCTGGAATTTCGTTGGCCAGCTTCAGCAAGGTTTTTTCATCTGAATATTCGCTGTGTAGAATAATAGCCTGACAGTTGTGATCTCTAAGTGAATCAATAGCTTCCTGCTCCGACTTAGTCTCGTACAACGAGTTACTCATCAGCAGTTTGTAGTTGTTTTCACGCGCACCTTTTTCGACACCACTAGCTAAGCTGCCAAAAAATGGCATCGACAGTTTGGGTGTCACGACCCCCAGCGTATTGGTGGTTTTGCTGACCAGAGCACGGGCATTGCTGTTGGGTCTGTAACCTAATTCAGCAATGACCTTTTTCACCCGCGCACGGCAGGCTTCGCCCACCTGATGACCATCGTGGATCACCCGGGACACTGTAGCTATAGACACACCAGCTACTTTTGCGACATCTTTAATTGTGACCATAATTTCTGCTTTTTCTTTTTTATTGTTTGCGTATCAACAACGAATTAAATGGATTCGGAACCCTGATTTTTTGTTTTAGCTAAGGCCTGGCTGATCTGCTGGCTGCCTTGAGCATCCAGATGATAACCCCGGACTATCAGCAAAGAACACAAGGCGAACAGCATAGTGCCCAGCGCTAAAATAACCCGCATCGCCAGAATACTATCAGGGTGCTGTGCTGCAGAGAGCTGAGCATCAAAACCAATCAAATTCAGCGATAAACCGGCCAGCAATAACGCCAGCGCTGCACTTAAACTGGTCACCCAGCTATGAATAGCAACAAACACCCCTTCGCGGCGCTGACCATGTTTTAATTCATCTTCATCACATAAATCCGCCATCATAGAGGGGATTAACATGGTCATAGCTGTCCAGGCAG
Organism: Gammaproteobacteria bacterium; assembly: GCA_018815765.1. GTDB lineage: Bacteria > Pseudomonadota > Gammaproteobacteria > Enterobacterales > Alteromonadaceae > Pararheinheimera. The sequence continues at coordinate 4,552 of JAHIWM010000220.1, forward strand.
CGGTACACAATAACGCATCCAGCCAAATCCAGCCGTAACCTTGGGGCGTGAAAATAAACCACTTGCAGGCACCGCCCACTAAGGTCACGACATAAATCAGCTGCACCGCTTTAATTTTGCCGATGCGGGAGGATAACGCGGTAATCAAAGGCACGGTCAGAAAACCAAAAGCGGCATAAGCCATCGACAACCAGCCTTTAAAAATTGCGCCCTGAGCTATGTCGCCATCGGCAATAAAATACACCAACAGGTAATAATCCATACTGGCGGTAAAAGCGCCGCCCGCCATCTGTAACACAGTCAGCAATAACAACACCCTTAAGCCTTTGTTTGCTTTCAAGGTTTTTAAACTTTGTCTTAAAGTAACAGGTGGAAAAGCCACGGAAGAGCGTTGGACTATTTCTTTGCTGTAACAGGCAGCCAAAGTACCCAGCAGGCCAAAAATAAACAAGGCGACGCCCCAACCGACATAACGTATCCCAACAAAAACCGAACTGAATATCGCCAGTTGCGCCAGCGGAAATAACCACTGATACAACAAGGATCCCAACTTCAGAAAATAGGTGGTAAAGCCCATAATTTCGGTGCGTTGATGATAATCCGGGCTCATTTCATAAGATAAACAGGTCATAGGCACAGACATAAAAGTCGCGGCTACATAAAACAGCAGGGAAAAAATAACAAAATACACTAGATGCGCCAGTTCACCCCAGCCTGTGGGTACCATCCAGATTAAACCAAAAAACAGACAACAGGCCCAACTGGCGACCAGAATAAAAGGCCGTCTGCGGCCAAAGCGGCTTTGATGATGATCAGATAAATGGCCAACCCAGGGGCCTAATAAAGTACCAAGCAACAGAGGTAAAGTAAGAGCAAGCCCCAGTAAAAACGGGTCTACGCCCAAGGTCATCTGATAAAAAGGAATAGCCAGTACACTGACACTTTGCTGGGCAAAAAACATAGCAAAAAAGCCGGCACCAAGCGCCAGCTTTTGAGTTCCTGAAACCCGTATCGATCCTGATGCCGATGCAGATGTTGTTGTGCTTTGGTGCAGTGGCTTTGCCATAGCACTCCTGTGCTGAGGATGAAATGCAAAAGATTATATACACAAAACGCAGGGGCGGGGTTTATCCCCGCCCGTCTATGATTTAATCCAATGCCCGAACCATCATGGCTTTTGAATCAAACTCACTTCAGCAAGTTCTACCCCGTGCCAGCCTTTCGCTTCTGCAGGGCTGTAGGCGCTCTGATTAAACATCAGCTGTAACCCTTGCAACTGCTTCAGCTCATTCAGCTTCAGGCCTGAACCTGCTGCAACGCTTGGTGTCCCTATTGGTGCAGCTCCTGGTGCAAACAGCGGCATAAACATAGGGTAAGCCTGAGTCAGCAGAGTGTCGGTTTGTTTTAACTTATGCAGCGGAACTAACAGATACTGCCAGTCAGTGCCTACTTTCAGCTCTGTGCCGTAAGCTATACCGCCTTTATCCAGCAATGCGAACTTCAACTGTTCCGGTTGTTTGACCGCACGAATTTTCAGTGCCACTGTGTCATAACCTTTCAGGTTGCGTTTTAGCAAGCTGTTATCGGCAGACAAAGTGGTTTTAAGGATAGCCGCAGCTTTAGGCGTTTCCAAAGAATCCACACCCAATTGCATAGCTAAACCCGCACCTGAACTGTCAGCAACAAAACGTTGAGTCACAGTCGCATCTTTTGGATACAGGCTGTTTTGTCTGTCCAGAGTCGCGTCAAACAAAGCTACAGGCTGGCCTTGTGATTTCACCGCCATTGTCCAGTACGGTGCTTTGCTGACAAAATCCCAATCCTGGGGCGAACCAGCTGCTGCACCAGGGAAAGTTTTGGTTTTGCCATTAGCTGTGACCACAAAGGCATATTCCAGCAGACCTGTCTGAGTCCAGTCCGCTGGCATAGCGAGCTGGTAACGACTGCTGACATCAAGGCTTGGTTGCATATCAAAAGCAGTAAACTTGCTCTCGCCCAGATAACGCAACATCAACTGGACTTTTTCAGGTTTAACCAAAGCACCAATATCAACTTCAAAGCTAAAGGGGTCTCCCAAATGGCTTTGACGCTGATTCTGATGCACTAAAGCCAGTTCTGTCGATTGCGGCTTTGGCAGATAAAAATCTGTCTCGACTTTATTGGCATACTGCTGTGCCAATGCGGCCTTGGCAGTCAGTAAGTACACACCGGGGCGCACTGTCACTTCGCCATCAACGGCTGATGCTGTGGCTGTATTACCAGTATTCAAAGCTTTCAGCTGATAGTTTTTGCCCAAATCAGCAAGCGTCAGTTTCAGTTGCTGAGCAGCAGGATATAAACGCCCTACTTCACGGCTTAAACTGGAATTTTGATAAGGATCCTGCAAGGTCAGCAAGTCAGGATAAAGCTCCAGTCGCCAGACACCATCCACTACTTTATCAAGGAAATAAGCACCAGTACCGCTGTATTTCGCCACAGAAGACGAGCCAACACCTGCAATGCTGCTTAGCTTAGCTGCAGCTTTTGGTTGTGCTTTGGTGCTATTGCTGTAGAAGAACTGTTGTGGGGTATTAAGCACAGATAAATTCTGCTGATAATCCAGAGTCACAGCGCCAAAGCTGTTGCTGGCCGGATAATCCGCTACTTTTTCAGCACGCTTTTGCGTACGGAACACTTCAGCGGCAATTTTTAAGCTGATAGCTTTTGAAGGCGTATACAACAGGTTCAGGTGGTGAGTATTGTATTCAGAGTTGGTATGAGCCACAGCCGCA